>NZ_MKGS01000150.1:0-44679 GCF_002836905.1 Pseudomonas sp. 43NM1
GTTTCGCCGCGGCGGTTTTGGCAGCCGGTTTCGCAGCTGGTTTTGCGGCGGTTTTTGCAGGGACAGGCTTGGCTGCAGTTTTCGCGGCGGCCTTGGCTACAGGTTTCGCCGCAGCGGTTTTCGCGGCGGCTTTGGCAGCAGGTTTGGCAACTGCTTTGGCAGCGGCTTTGACCAGTGGCTTGGCAGCGGATTTGGCTGCCGGTTTCGCCGCAGCAGTTTTAGCAGCCGTAGCAGTTTTAGCGGCAGGTTTTGCAGCTGCGGTTTTGCTCGCAACTGGCGCAACCTTGGCGCCGGTGAGTTTCTCGATCTGCCGGGTCAGGGTATCGACCTTGCTGTGCAGTGCTTTCACTTCATTGCGGCTTGGAACACCGAGGCGCGAAATGGCGCTGTTCAGGCGCTTGTCGAAAGCACCTTCCAGTTCATCCCACTTGCCCAGTGCGCGATCTTTCACGCCGCTGATGCGCGACTTGGCAGAGGAAGCGGAATCCTTGGCGGAGTCGACTTTCTTGCCAACTGCACTTTTGGTGAGCTTCTCGGCTTTCTCGCCGTCTTTGACCAATGTATCGAAGAGCTTGCTGCCGTCAGTGTCGATCTTCGAGTACACGCCTAAACCAGCCAGCCAGATCTTGCGGGAGTAGTCTTCGACCTTCCCGATCCACGAGCTGCCTTCTTTGTCAGTATTCTTTTTACCAGCCATCCCGTTCTCCTTAAGATTTACGCGCGACGCGTTCGAGCAATGCCGTCAACTCATCGAGCTTAGCAGACAGTGTCTCAACGTCATGTTTAGACGGAATGCCGATACGATTCAAGGCACTTGCGACACGTGAGTCAAAAGCCTTTTCAACCTTGTCGAGTTGAACTTCGACCTTGCCTTTGAAAGTGTTCACTTCACTCTTGGCTTCATCGATCTCGGAGTTGGCCGCTTCAAGTTTTTCGGCAACTACTTTTTTGCCTTTGCTTTCAACAGTTTGACCAGCCTGGATCAACTCTTGAAAGTACTCGCTGCCCTCTTGGCCAACCTTGGTGTAGGCACCCAGGCCTGCCAGCCAGATCTTGCGGGCATACGATTTGACGTCGTGCAGAGCGTTAGTCGAGGAGTCGATTTTTTTCTTCAAAATAACTTTGGCCATGGTGCACCTCACGCGCAGAAGGTTTGAGGAACTGCCCGCGAAAGTGTCGGGCTCTGGCACAAAGTAGGCAGAAAAATTAGAAACGGCACCCTAACAACCGCAACATTTGCGTGCCGTGAAAACTGTAGGAGCGAGGCTTGCCCGCGAAGGCCGAATTCCTGCCATAGAAGAAGCAGCGAATGTACCGGCCTCTTCGCGAGCAAGCTTCGCTCCTACAGGTATTAGTCAGACCAGGGCCTTATCAAGGGCCTTTTCGATCTCTGATTTGATCGTGCCGCTCATGGCTGACATCAACAGGCCCAGCTCGACATCGACCTTGATCGAATCTTCGCCGACATGCACCGCGCCTTTCACGCCCGAGCGCTTGAGGTTCAGGGTGTCGCCGGACCATTGCGGCTCCAGGCCGTATTGCTCAGAGAGCTTCTTCGCCAGCAGGTCAGCCTTCTCGCGGGCCGCTTCCTTGCCCAGGTCGTGGGTACGTTCAACACTGATTCGGGCCATTGAATGACTCCTTCTATAGGGATACTTTCCTGAAGCATCTTGACCGCTGCTGCGGCAAAACGTCCCGGCGGTTCGACATCTTACCTTTAGGCACTCCAAGACAAAGCAGGCCACCGGGATTAGAATGTCCCGCATTCTCTTCTGGTGACAGCGATATGACTGATCAGCGCAAAGGCAGCGATGCCGAACCCACCACTCACTTCGGTTTCAAAAACGTTCCGGAAAGCCAAAAAGCGGAAAAAGTCGCTGAAGTTTTCCACTCGGTAGCCGCCAAGTACGACTTGATGAACGACCTCCTGTCGGGCGGCATGCACCGTTTGTGGAAGCGTTTCGCGATCGAACTCTCGGGCGTTCGCAGCGGCAACCGCGTGCTCGACATTGCCGGCGGCACCGGCGACCTGACCAAAAAATTCTCGCACCTCGTCGGCCCTACCGGCCACGTAGTGTTGGCCGACATCAACGAATCCATGCTCAAAGTCGGTCGCGACCGCCTGCTGGATCTGGGTGTCGCCGGCAACGTCGAATTCGTCCAGGCTGACGCTGAAAAGCTGCCGTTCCCGGACAACCATTTCGATTGCGTGACCATCGCTTTCGGCCTGCGCAACGTCACGCACAAGGAAGACGCCCTGCGTTCGATGCTGCGCGTGCTCAAGCCGGGCGGTCGCCTGCTGGTGCTGGAGTTCTCCAAACCGACCAACGCATTGATGTCCAAAGCCTACGACGCTTACTCGTTCGCCTTCATGCCGTTGATGGGCAAGCTGATCACCAACGATTCGGAAAGCTATCGTTACCTCGCCGAATCGATCCGCATGCACCCGAATCAGGAAACCCTGAAGTCGATGATGGTCGAGGCCGGTTTCGACCGAGTGACCTATCACAATATGACCGCAGGCATCGTTGCCCTGCACCGCGGCATCAAACCCTGATGCTGCTCGCCGGACTGCTCGCCAGCGTTGAACTCGGGATTAACCGGGTGCTGCGCCTCGACAGCACAGCGCTGCCGCGCCTCGCGCATTTGAGCGGCAAAGTGATTGCCGTCGATTGCCGCAGCCCGGCGCTGCAACTGTTTATCCTGCCCAGCGATGAAGGCCTGATGCTCGCCTCGCAGTGGGAAACCGGCGCCGATTGCACCTTGCGCGCACCGGCCGCCAGCCTGTTGAAACTGGCGACCAGCAAGGACAAGACTGCCGTGCTGCACGGCCCTGAAGTCGAACTCGACGGCGACAGCGGCGTGCTGCTGGACCTTGCGGCGATCCTTCAGGACCTCGAGCTGGACTGGGAGTACGAACTCTCGCGCTGGCTCGGTCCGGTGGCCACGCAACTGGTCGGCGGTCACCTGCGCAGCCGCGCACGCTTTTATCAACAAGGGTTCGCCAGCCTCAACCAGAACCTTGGCGAATACCTGGCCGAAGAATCGCGCACCCTCGTCGGTCAACGCGAAGCCGAAGCCCGTTTCAGTGAACTGGACCAGATCAAACTTGATCTGGAACGTCTTGAGGCGCGTTTCGAGCGCCTTTCCCGATCCCTCGACCCAAGCGATAACGCATGAAGCTGCTTGCCGTCCGCCGTTTGTTGCGCATCCAGCGCGTTGTGATCCGCTACCGCCTCGATGACCTGCTGTTCGCCCTGCCGCTGCCCTGGTTTCTGCTGGCGCTGCGCTATGCGTTGCCGTGGCGCTGGTTCCCGCGCAAGACCCTGGAACTGAGCCGTGGCGCGCGATTGCGCCTGGCGTTGCAGGACCTCGGGCCGATTTTCATCAAGTTCGGGCAAATTCTTTCCACGCGCCGCGACCTGCTGCCGGAAGACATCGCCGATGAGCTGATGATGCTGCAGGACCGCGTGCCGCCGTTCGACTCGCAAGTGTCGATCAAGTTGATCGAAGAGCAGCTCGGGAAAAAAATCAGCGAAGTCTTCAGCCGTTTCGACGTCGAACCGCTGGCCTCGGCCTCGGTGGCGCAGGTGCATGCCGCGCAGTTGAAAAGCGGCGAAGAAGTCGTGGTCAAAGTCATTCGTCCTGGCCTCAAACCGATCATTGCGCAGGATCTGGCGTGGCTGTTCATCCTCGCCCGCGCGGCTGAAAAGCTCTCCGCCGATGCACGCCTGCTGCACCCGGTGGACGTGGTTCTGGACTACGAAAAAACCATCTACGACGAACTCGACCTGCTGCGCGAAGCTGCCAACGCCAGTCA
Organism: Pseudomonas sp. 43NM1; assembly: GCF_002836905.1. Taxonomy (NCBI): domain Bacteria; kingdom Pseudomonadati; phylum Pseudomonadota; class Gammaproteobacteria; order Pseudomonadales; family Pseudomonadaceae; genus Pseudomonas; species Pseudomonas sp. 43NM1. Next base: position 3,821 of record NZ_MKGS01000150.1, read on the forward strand.
GTTGAAGCGCAATTTCGAAGGATCGCAGCTGCTGTATGTGCCGCAAGTCTACTGGGACTGGTGCCGGCCAAAAGTGCTGGTGATGGAGCGCATTTACGGGATTCAGGTGACGGACCTGGCGACGCTGGCCGACCAGCGCACCGACATGAAAATGCTCGCCGAACGTGGCGTCGAGATTTTCTTCACTCAAGTGTTCCGCGACAGTTTTTTCCATGCCGACATGCACCCCGGCAACATCTTCGTCAGCACCGTCAACCCGTGGAGCCCGCAGTACATTGCGATCGACTGCGGCATCGTCGGCAGCCTGACCCCGGAAGATCAGGATTATCTGGCGCGTAACCTGTTCGCGTTTTTCAAGCGTGATTATCGGCGTGTGGCGCAGTTGCACATCGATTCCGGTTGGGTGCCGGCGGAGACCAAACTGAATGAATTCGAAGCAGCGATCCGCACCGTCTGCGAACCGATCTTCGAAAAACCGTTAAAAGATATTTCCTTCGGCCAGGTGCTGATGCGCCTGTTCCAGACCGCGCGACGCTTCAACATGGAAGTGCAGCCGCAGTTGGTATTGCTGCAAAAAACCCTGCTGAACATCGAAGGCCTGGGCCGTCAGTTGTACCCGGACCTGGATTTGTGGAACACCGCGCAGCCGTTCCTCGAACGCTGGATGCGCGAGCGCGTCAGCCCGAAAACCCTGATCGGCAACGTGCAAAGCCAGTTCGAGCAACTGCCGCACCTGGCCAACATGGCCCGCGACCTGCTCGAACGCATGTCCCAGCCACACGCCTACGACCCACCGCCACCGTGGCATAAACGCAAGGACGACTGGTTCCTGCGGCTGCTCGGTTGCGCGCATCTGGGCGGCGGCGCGGTGCTCGCGGCGGGCGGCCCGCTGAATGAACTGGGGCATTGGCCGGCCGGTGTGATGGTGATTGTCGGTTTGTATCTGGTCGTGCGCCGATAGCCAGAGCCGGCACACGCTGGCACACTGTTTCAACGCCTGCCCGACTAATGAAGTGTCGGGCCGCTGTCGGAGTCGAAGATGAAAAACTGGCTGGACGAGATCAAATGGGACGCAGATGGCCTGGTGCCGGCGATTGCCCAGGATCACCAAACCGGGCGCGTGCTGATGATGGCCTGGATGAATCGCGAAGCGCTGGAACTGACTGCCGCCGAGAACCGTGCCATCTACTGGTCACGTTCGCGTGGCAAGTTGTGGCGCAAGGGTGAAGAGTCCGGCCACGTGCAAACCCTGCATGAGATGCGCCTCGACTGCGACGCCGACGTGATCATCCTGATGGTCGAGCAAATTGGCGACATCGCATGCCATACCGGTCGCCAAAGCTGCTTCTATCGCGTTTACGAGAACGGCGACTGGAAAACCGTCGACCCGGTCCTGAAAGACCCGCACTCCATTTATTCCGCAGGACACAGCCATGAGTGACACCCTGACCCGTCTGGCCGAAGTGCTGGAAGCGCGCAAAGGCGCGGCGGCCGACAGCTCGTATGTCGCCAGCCTGTATCACAAGGGTTTGAACAAGATTCTGGAGAAAGTCGGCGAAGAGTCGGTCGAAACGATTATTGCCGCCAAGGACGCCGCGATCAGCGGCGACTGCAGCGACGTGATCTACGAGACCGCCGACTTGTGGTTCCACAGCATGGTCATGCTCGCCCAACTGGGGCAGCATCCACAGGCTGTGCTCGATGAACTGGACCGTCGCTTCGGTCTGTCCGGACACGCCGAGAAAGCCTCGCGCCCGTCCGCCTGAACAACTATTTAGTATTTAGAGGAACAGCAACATGGGCATTTTTGACTGGAAACACTGGATCGTCATCCTGGTTGTCGTGGTGCTGGTGTTCGGCACCAAAAAACTGAAAAACCTCGGCACGGACGTCGGCGAGTCGATCAAGGGCTTTCGCAAAGCCATGAATGATGACGAAAAACCGGCCGATCCGACCGTGACCCCGGCGCAACCGGTGCCACCTGCGCAACCCACGGCCACTTCGCCGCTGAACCAGCCGCACACCATCGACGTGCAGGCGCAGAAAGTCGAAGAGCCGATCCGCAAAGACGTGTGAGCACTGACTAATGTTTGGTATCAGCTTCTCTGAACTGCTGCTCGTCGGCCTCGTGGCCCTGCTGGTGCTGGGCCCCGAGCGTCTGCCGGGTGCTGCGCGCACTGCTGGCCTGTGGGTCGGGCGGTTGAAGCGCAGTTTCAACGCGATCAAACAGGAAGTTGAACGTGAAATCGGTGCCGACGAGATTCGTCGGCAACTGCACAACGAACACATTCTGTCGCTGGAGCAGGAGGCGCGGAAGATTTTCACGCCGACCCAGCAGCAAGCCACGCCGGTCAAACCGGTCGAGCCGGTGCTGGAGCAGACCATTCACGCGCCGGGCACCGAATCCGTGCCAAGCATGGGCGGCGTCGAACCCGCGCCAGTGATTGACGCGCCAGCACCTGTTGCGCCCGCAGCACCTGAACAACCTGCTGCGCCTGCCGCCGCGCCGACCACGCCGGCACCTCACGACACTCCATTGCCGCCGCGAGCCCCATGAGCGATCTCCCTGAAAACGACCAGCACATGCCGCTGGTTTCGCACCTCACCGAGTTGCGTACCCGCCTGCTGCGCTGCGTAGCGGCGATTTTCATCATCTTCGCCGGGTTGTTCGCGTTCACCCAGCAGATCTACACCTTCGTCTCCACGCCGCTGCGCCAGTATCTGCCGGTCGGCGCGACGATGATTGCCACCGACGTGTCGTCGCCGTTCCTGACGCCGCTGAAGCTGACGATGATGGTGTCGCTGTTCCTCGCGATCCCGGTGATCCTGCATCAGATATGGGGTTTCATCGCGCCGGGCCTGTACAAACACGAGAAGCGCATCGCCGTGCCGTTGCTGGTCTCCAGCATCATGCTGTTCTATACCGGCATGGCCTTCGCCTATTACCTGGTGTTTCCGCTGATCTTCAAATTCTTCGCCGCCGCCACCCCGGCCGGTGTCGAAATGATGACCGACATCAGCAGCTACCTCGATTTCGTGATGACGCTGTTCTTTGCTTTCGGCGTCGCGTTCGAGATCCCGGTGGCCGTGGTGCTGCTGGTGTGGATCGGCGTGGTCGATGTCATCTATCTGAAGAAAATCCGCCCGTACGTGATCATCGGCTGCTTCGTCGTCGGCATGATCCTGACCCCGCCGGACATCTTCTCGCAGACCTTGCTGGCAGTGCCGATGTGGCTGCTGTTCGAGATCGGCATTATCTTCGGCAGCCTCATCAGCAAGCGTGGCGATCGACCGGAAGACCAGCCGGTTGACGATCACAACGACCAGCCGCCAGCGACCCAACCGTGAACCTGCTGCTCCTCGAAGAGGCCGATTTTATCGCGCCCGACCGCGTGGTCCTGGGTGATCGTCGGTTGACGCACATGCAGGAAGTGCATCGCTGCGAAGTCGGCGACAGCATGCGCGTCGGGCGAATCGGCGGATTGATGGGTTCGGCCGAGGTGTTGCGGCTGGAGGCCGGCGAAGCCGAATTGCGCGTGACCCTCGACCAATCGCCGCCGACCAAGCTGCCGTTGACCCTGGTGCTGGCGCTGCCACGGCCGAAAATGCTCCGTAGGGTGTTTCAGACTGTTGCGGCCATGGGTGTGCCGCGCATCGTGCTGGTGAACAGCTATCGCGTCGAGAAGAGCTTCTGGCAGACGCCGTTCCTCGAACCGGAGGCGATTCGTGAGCAATTGATCCTCGGCCTCGAACAGGCGCGCGACAGCGTGTTGCCGGAGGTGGTCATCGAGAAGCGCTTCAAGCCGTTTGTCGAAGACCGTTTGCCGGCCATTGCCGAGGGCACTTTGGGCCTGGTCGGGCATCCCGGTAACTACCCGCCCTGCCCGCGCGGTCTCGATGAACCGGTGACACTGGCGATTGGCCCGGAAGGTGGCTGGATTCCTTACGAGATCGAATTGCTGGGCAAATCCGGCCTGCAACCGGTGCAACTCGGCGAGCGCATCCTGCGCGTCGAAACCGCCGTCACCGCCCTGCTCGCCCGCCTCTTTTAACAACACACCCGCCTGCAATACACAAAACCTGTAGGAGCAAAGCTTGCTCGCGATAGCGGACTGCCAGTCAACTCATCTGTTGCCTGACACACCCATGTGGCGAGGGGGCTTGCCCCCGTTCGGCTGCGAAGCAGTCGCCAAACAGCCAAATGTGATGTGTTGGGGGAACCAGTGGCCGCTTCGCGCCCAAACGGGGGCAAGCCCCCTCGCCACAGGGCTACAGATTCCCAGCCTCGGGCCGATACATTCCTCATAAAACCAAAACGCCGTTCGTGGGGGAGTAGCAGCATGTACCGTTGGCTAGCCGAGAAGCTTGGAAACGTAAGCGTTAAACGCAAACTGGGTGTCGGCTTCGGTCTCGTCCTGCTCCTGACCTTGTTGATCGCCTTCACCGGCTGGACCGGGCTGACGGGTGTGATGAGCCGTGGCGACAAGCTCGGGTTCATTGCCAGCCTCAACGATATGACCAAAGACTTGCGCCTCGCCCGCCAGGAATACGAAACGCGTCGTGGCGAACAAGGCCCGGGCGCGGTCAACGAGATGCTCGGGCGCCTCGACGCCGGCCTGCAAACCGCGCGCAAGCTGATCGAACAACCGGCCGACGTGGCGATGATCGACCAGCAACTGGCCGCCGTCAGCGAGTACAAACAAGCGTTCAACGCCATGACCCAGGCCGCCGCCACCCGCGAAGACGCGCGCGGCAAGCTCGGCGCTACGGCCGACAATGCCGTGGCGAAAGTCGCTGAAGTCGAGAAATCCCTGCTCCAGGGCGAAAATGTCGCGCAATTCAACGCGGTGGTCGACCTGAGCAAACTGATCCAGCAAGCCCGCTTCCAGGTGCGCGGTTACACCTACAGCGCCAAGACTGAAGCCGAGCAACCGGCACTGGACGCCATCGACAACGCGCTGAAAAACATCGCCAGCCTGCCGACGCAACTGCCGGAGCAACTGACCGAACAGCACAACGCCAACCTGCAACAGGCCGCCGAATCACTGAAGGCTTATCGCGCCGCCGTCAGCCAGTTCCGCGACTCGCAAGTGGCCAACGCCGCTGCCCTCAAACGCATGGTCGCGCAAGGCGATGTGTTGCTCGACCTCAGTAAAAAACTCACCGTTTCGCAAACGGTGGTGCGTGACACCGATGCGGCGCAAGCCAAAACCCATTTGCTGATGGCGTCGATTCTGGCGCTGGTCGTCGGGCTGCTGGCGGCGTGGGCGATCACCCGGCAGATCGTGATTCCGCTGAGCGAAACCTTGAAAGTTGCCGAGCGCGTTGCCGCTGGCGACCTGACGCTCAACCTGATTTCCCAGCGTGAAGACGAACTCGGCCAATTGCAGCGCGCCATGCAAAGCATGACGTTGGGCCTGCGCGAGCTGATTGGCGGCATCAGCGATGGCGTTACGCAAATCGCCAGCGCGGCCGAAGAGTTGTCGGCGGTGACCGAGCAGACCAGCGCCGGGGTCAATAATCAGAAAATCGAAACCGATCAGGTCGCCACCGCGATGCACGAGATGACCGCCACTGTGCAGGAAGTCGCGCGCAACGCCGAGGAAGCCTCGGAAGCGGCGGCCGCTGCCGATCAACAGGCCCGTGAAGGTGACAAAGTGGTCGGCGAAGCCATCGCGCAGATTGAGCGCCTGGCCATCGAAGTCGGCAACTCCACGGCCGCCATGGGCGATCTGAAGCGCGAGAGCGACAAGATCGGCAGCGTGCTCGACGTGATCAAGTCGGTCGCGCAGCAAACCAACTTGCTGGCACTCAACGCCGCCATCGAGGCCGCGCGTGCCGGTGAGGCTGGACGCGGTTTTGCCGTGGTCGCCGATGAAGTGCGCAGCCTGGCTCAGCGCACGCAGAAGTCCACCGAGGAAATCGAAGAGTTGATCGTCGGCCTGCAAACCGGCACCCAGCAAGTCGCAACCATCATGGACAACAGCCGCAGCCTGACCGACAGCAGCGTCGAGCTGACCCGCCGCGCCGGTGGTTCGCTGGAAAGCATCACCCGCACAGTGTCGGCGATTCAGTCGATGAACCAACAGATCGCTGCAGCGGCCGAGCAACAGAGCGCCGTCGCCGAAGAGATCAACCGCAGCGTGCTGAACGTGCGCGACGTGTCCGAGCAGACCTCGGCGGCGAGCGAAGAGACAGCGGCGTCGAGCGTTGAACTGGCACGATTGGGCACGCATCTGCAGATGCTGGTGGGCAAGTTCAAGGTTTGAAACCGCGTCGCGCCGTTCGCGGGCAAGCCTCGCTCCTACAGGGTTGTGTGTACCACCTCAAAACTGTAGGAGCGAGGCTTGCCCGCGAAGGCGTCAGAACAGACGCCGAAGCTACAAAACCTGGCGCAAAAACGCCTGCGCCCGCGGATCCTTCGGAGCATCGAAGAACTCCGCTGGCGCGGCATCTTCGAGCAGTTTGCCGTGATCGAAGAACAGCACCCGATCCGCCACTTCCCGCGCGAAACCCATTTCATGCGTCACGCAGACCATGGTCATGCCTTCCACGGCCAGGGTTTTCATCACGTCCAGCACTTCGCCGACCATTTCCGGATCCAGCGCCGACGTCGGCTCATCAAACAGCATGACCTTCGGCTCCATCGCCAACGCCCGGGCAATCGCCACGCGTTGTTGCTGGCCGCCGGACAGGCGCGATGGAAACTCATTGGCCTTCTGCGCGATGCCGACCTTTTCCAGCAACGCCAAGGCCTTGGCCTCGCGCTCCTTTTTACCGCGCTTGCGCACGACTTTCTGCGCGAGGCAGAGGTTTTCCAGCACGGTCATGTGCGGGAACAGATTGAAATGCTGGAACACCATGCCGACTTCCCGGCGGTAGGCGTTGACGTCGGTTTTCGGGTCGGCCAGTTGCAGGCCGTCGATGCTCACCGAGCCCGAATCGAATTCTTCCAGGCCATTCAGGCAGCGCAGGAAAGTCGATTTGCCGGAACCGGACGGGCCGATCACCACCAGCACTTCGCCCCTGGCTACGTGCGTCGACACGTTATCCACCGCGCGCACCACTTGGCCACGGGTGTCGAAGACTTTTACCAGATCGCGGACTTCAATCACTTTGCGCGAGCCTCCGCTCAAGCCGGCTGGCAATTTTCGACAGCGGCAGGTTGATCAACAGGTACAACCCGGCCACGCAGAACAGGATTTCGAACGGCGAGAACGAGGTGGTGATGACTTCGCGACCGCTTTTCAGCAGCTCGGTAATCGCGATCACCGACACCAGCGACGTGTCTTTGACCAGACTGATGAACTGCCCGGCCAGCGGCGGCAGCACGCGTTTCAGCGCTTGCGGCAATACCACGTGACGCATCGACTGGCCGGCGCTCAGGCCCAGCGAGCGCGCCGCTTCGTTCTGCCCACGGGCGATCGACTGCACGCCAGAACGAATAATCTCGGCGACGTAAGCACCGGTGAACAGCGACAGCGCGGCGATCCCGGCGAACTCGCGGGACAGGTTCATCACGGTGCCGATGAAGAAGTAGAAAATGAAGATCTGCACCAGCAGCGGCGTGCCGCGCACCAGTTCGACATAAATGGTCGAGAGATCGCGCAGGGTCGGGTTGCTGGATAGACGACACAGGCCGGTGACCAGGCCGATCAGCAATCCAAGCACACCCGAGACCACCGATAACCACAACGTCGTCCACAAACCCCACAACAGCGGTCCGGCGGCCCAATGCCGGGTCACGCCGACGACGTCGCCCTCCGCCACGTCATCGCCCTGAGCCACTTGCAGGCTGTTTTCGTCGACCGTCAGGTGTTGTTCGTCGCCGGCGTCGTTGCGCAGGGTGACGTCGGCCTTATCGCCCTTGCGCACCAGTTCGCTGACGGTCGAGATGTCGGCGGCGCGCTGGGATTCTTCGGCGTGATAGGCGAAGTATTGCGGCACGCGGTTCCAGCGCCATTCGTAGGACATCAGCGAGGTGGCGTAATACAGCGCGCCGGCCAGGCCGATCAGCACCAGCACCGTCAGCAGGTGCCAGGGCCACAGGGCTTTTTTCTGTTTCATTGCAGGACTCTCAGATTCGCTCGTTCCCACGCAGAGCGTGAGAACGATCAGCGGTAAGGCTTATTCCATGTCCTTGAGCCAAGCGGTGTCTTTGAACCACTTGTCATGGATGCGATCGTAGGTGCCGTCTTCGTGGATCTGGTGCAGGAAGTTGTTGACGAAGTTGAGGCTGTCGTAATCGCCCTTCTTCAGGCCGAAGGCCAGTGGCTCATAGGTGAACGGCTTGTCGAGGAACACCAGTTTGCCGGCGCCGACCTTGTTCACTGCGACGACGTTGTACGGCGCGTCGTAGATGAAGGCATCGGCCTTGCCGTTGACCACGTCGAGCACGGCTTCCTGCTCATTGTCGTAGCCGTGGTACTTGGCTTTGGAGATCAGCTTTTTCGCGACCATTTCGCCGGTAGTGCCGAGCTTGGAAGTGATGCGGTACTGGTCGGTGTTCAGGTCTTTGTAGGTCTTGATCGTGCCTTCCAGCTCCTTGCGGATCAGCAAGGTCTGGCCGACAACGATGAACGGTTCGCTGAAGTTCAGGCGCAGGTTGCGTTCCTGGGTCAGGGTCATGCCGCTGCCGATCATGTCGAACTTGTCGGTCATCAGCGCCGGGATGATGCCGTCGTAGGCGGTGGAGACCAGCTCCAGTTTCACGCCCATGGCTTTGCTCATGGCTTTGAGGATGTCGACTTCGAAACCGATGATCTCGCCGCGCTTGTTGGTCATTTCGAACGGCATGTAGGTCGGGTCCATGCCGACTTTCAGCGTGCCGCGCTTGACCGCGTCATCGATGGCACCGGCCTGCGCCGCGTTGACTGCAACCAATGCCGTGACGCCGACCAGCAGCATCGAGAGATACTTCTTCATCATCAAGTCCCCAAAACCATTGCGTTGTGAGGCGCGCAATCGGCGGATTCCGCTGGGAAACCGCTCGATACGGACAGAAATCTGTCCGGGCGCACCAATTCGGGGACGGATGCTAACGCACTGGGGTGTTTGCACAAGTGTTTGGTTGGGATTTGTTGGCTAAGGGGCAGGAAATACCCTGCGGAGGAATGTGGGTGGCTGTTGGTTTTTTTAAACATTCAAGGGCCACCCCTCACCCCAGCCCTCTCCCCATAGGGGAGAGGGGGAAAGGGAGCAGATTGGGGGCTTTTCGAAACCTGAGTTCGGCTCGATATCTCAGGTCGATGTATGACGCAAGACACCTCGGTCATTCCCCTCGCCCCTTTGGGGAGAGGGGGAAAGGGAGCAGATCGGGGGCTTTTCGAAACCTGAGTTCGGCTCGATATCTCAGGTCGATGTATGACGCAAGACACCTCGATCAGTCCCCTCGCCCCTTTGGGGAGAGGGGGAAAGGGAGCAGATCGGGGGCTTTTCGAAACCTGAGTTCGACTCGATATCTCAGGTCGATGTATGAAGCAAGACACCTCGGTCAGTCCCCTCGCCCCTTTGGGGAGAGGGTTAGGGAGAGGGGTGGCTCTTGGGGTACACACACATCCAGAACACGCCACAAACAAAAAAAACCCCGCTTTCGCGGGGTTTTTCATTACGCCAACTGAGGCTGTGCGCTCAGTGGTTTAAGCGGCAGCAGCGGCGCGTGCGGATCGGCTTTCACCGATTGGCGCCAGGCTTGCAGCCACTCGGCGTGACCTTCGTTCCACACCTGCTCATGCAGACGACCCAAAGCCACCGGGTCGCTCAGCAGTTGCAGGCGATCATGGTTGTTCAGCCCGGCAGGGCCGACTTTCAACGCATGACGGACGCGTTCGACGCGCAACCACTCGATCGGCTCGGCCTGACCGTGACGCGAAGTCGCCAGCGAGCACGCCAGGGCGTTCTGCTGCGGATCGACCACGGCCCGAACGAAACCGTCGTTCAACGCGTGATAACGGTTTTCGTGGGTGTACTGATCGGTCGCGACCAGAGCCTGCGGCGGATTGTATTCCTCAGGAATCAGGAACAGCTTCGCATCGCGCGACTTCAGGCCCAGGCCGACACGGCTGGAAATCACCGACACCGGGATCGACAGCATCAGCGAACCGACGATCGGCACCAGCCACCAGAGGAAGCTCGGGTTCAGCCAGATCACCAGCAGTGCCCAGAAAAAGCCCAGCAACGTTTGCGGCCCGTGGCGCTTGACCGCCTCGCTCCATGGCGTCGAGTCGTCGTCACGTTGCGGCGAGTTCCAGGTCGCGGCCCAGCCGAGGAACGCGGCGAGGACGAAACGGGTGTGGAAGATCATCCGCACCGGCGCCAGCAACATCGAGAAGAGCATTTCCAGCAACATCGAAGACGTCACTTTGAACTTGCCGCCGAACTCTTTCGCGCCTTTGGCCCAGATCAGGATGATGCTCAGCAACTTCGGCAGGAACAACAGCACGACGGTCGTCGAGAACAGCGCGACGGCTTTGTCCGGGTGCCACTGCGGCCACAACGGATACAGCTGTCGCGGCTCCATGAAGTATTGCGGCTCCATCAGCGTGTTCACCGCCAACAGCGCGGTGGACAGCACCAGAAAGAAGAACCACAACGGCGCCGACAAGTAAGACATCACGCCGGTCAGGAACACCGCACGGTGCACCGGGTGCATGCCTTTGACCAGGAACAGCCGGAAGTTCATCAGGTTGCCGTGGCACCAGCGACGGTCACGCTTGAGTTCGTCGAGCAGGTTCGGCGGCAGTTCTTCGTAGCTGCCCGGCAAATCGTAGGCAATCCACACGCCCCAACCAGCACGGCGCATCAGCGCGGCTTCGACGAAGTCGTGGGACAGAATCGCCCCGGCAAAAGCACCTTTACCCGGCAACGGCGCGAGGGCGCAGTGCTCGATAAACGGCTTCATGCGGATGATTGCGTTGTGGCCCCAATAGTGCGATTCGCCCAGCTGCCAGAAGTGCAGGCCAGCGGTGAACAGCGGACCGTACACGCGGGTCGCAAATTGCTGCATCCGCGCATAAAGGGTGTCCATGCCCGACGCACGCGGCGCGGTCTGGATGATCCCGGCGTCCGGCGTGGCTTCCATCAAGCGCACCAGACTGGTCAGGCATTCGCCGCTCATCACGGAGTCCGCGTCGAGCACGACCATGTACTTGTAGTCGCCGCCCCAGCGACGGCAGAAGTCGTCAAGGTTGCCACTTTTACGTTTCACGCGACGGCGACGGCGACGATAGAAGATCTTGCCGAAGCCTTTGGCTTCGCGGCAGACGTCCAGCCAGGCTTGCTGCTCGGCAACGCAGATATCGGTTTCGTTACTGTCGCTGAGGACGAAGAAGTCGAAACGGTCGAGGTCACCCGTGGCCGCCACCGACTCGAACGTCGCGCGCAAACCGGCGAATACCCGCGGCACGTCTTCGTTGCAGATCGGCATCACCAGTGCGGTGCGTGCGTCCTTGGCAATCGGCTCGTTGCCGGCGCTTTTGCCGGAGATGCGGTATTTATCGTGACCGGTGAGCAACTCGAGGAAGCCCATCAGTGCAGTCCAGAAACCGGCGGAGACCCAGCAGAACAGAATCCCGAACAGAATCAGGATGCTGGTTTGCAGCGCATACGGCAGCACTTGCGTGATGGTTTGCAGGACCGGTTGGTGCAGGACTTCGTTGAGGTCGACGAACGACCAGCCCTGGTACGGCATGATGCCTTTCATGTACCAGCCGGCAACGATGGTCTGGCCGAGCATCAACACCAGCAGAATGTAACGGCGGATCGAACCGACGGTGCGCCAGCGCGCGGCCGGCAACACGTTCTCGTCCTTCGGCGGTGCCGGAGGGTTGGTGCGACCGGTCATCCGGCGCCAGCCACGCACCAGAATGTTGGTGCGCCACGGTTCCGGGACGACTTTGGTCCGACGAATCGGCGGAGTCGCCTTGAGCACAACGCGGCCACTGGCATCAACGGCGAGCATCTCCGCCTCTTCCAGTTCTTCCGCGCTGTTCAACAGCAGGCGTTTGCCCACCGAGGCCTGAGCCGCCTCGGCAGGTGCGTCGAACGTCGAGGACGACAGACGCTGGTGCAGTTCGCTAAAGGACTGGCAGCCCGCGAGTTCCGCGCGCTGCTGGTCGGTCATCGGTAAATGCGCCAGATACTCGGAAAGAGTCTCTGGCTGTACTTGAGAATTACTCATCGGCAGGCAACTGGTAGCTCCAGGTCTCGGTCAGGACTTGTTCAGTCGCTGTCGATTCCGGTGTGGCTGGGGCCGCGTCCGCAGCAGCAGGCTGCTTGGCGTCTTTGTTGTCCTTGTCCTTGTTCTGATCCTTGGCATCGGCAACCGGCTTGGCTTCAGCCTGTTTGGCGTCAACCTGCTTGGCGTCCTTGGCTTCTTTGTCCGCTTTCTCCTGCTGCTTGGCGGCGACTTTGTCGGCCTTGGCAACGGAGGAATTGGAGGCTGGGAGCGAGGTCTTGGCGAGGTCTTCAGGCACGATGTTCTCGACCAGCGCGGCACGCATTTCGGTGGCCTTGCTCGGGTCTTTGATCTTCATGCGCAGGGTCAGACGCCAGCCTTTGGTGTCGGGGTTGTAACGCACGCTGTTTTCGACCAGTTCGGCGTTGTCGCCAACACTGACCTGGCTGCGCACGTCAGCGGTTTCCGGCAATGCGGCCAGCGACGGACCTTCGAAGTCGACCAGATAGGCAACGCTGCCATCCGGCTGACGAATCAGGTTGGACTGCTTGACGTCGCCGGTGGAACGCAGGGTCTGTTTGACCCAGGCGCTGTCCGGTGCGTGCAGGGCAGCTTCGTCGATGGTCCAGTGCATGCGATAAGCGACATCCAGCGGCTGGCCTGGCTCAGGCAGTTTTTCCGGGCTCCAGAAAGCCACGATGTTGTCGTTGGTTTCGTCGGCAGTCGGGATTTCCACCAGATCGACCGAACCCTTGCCCCAATCGCCTTTTGGCTCGATCCAGGCACTTGGGCGCTTGTCGTAGCGGTCGTCGAGGTCTTCGTAGTGGCTGAAGTCACGACCACGTTGCAGCAGACCGAAGCCGCGCGGGTTCTCGATGCCGAAATTGCTCACCGACAGGTGTTTCGGGTTGTTCAGTGGACGCCAGATCCACTCGCCGTTGCCGGCATGGATCGACAGACCGCTGGAGTCGTGCAGTTCGCGACGGTAGTTGAGCACTTTCGACGGCTGGTTGGCGCCGAACAGGAACATGCTGGTCAGCGGCGCAACGCCGAGCTTGGTGACTTTGTCACGCAGGAACATCTGCGCTTTGACGTCGACCACGGTGTCGCTGCCTGGACGCAGGGTCAGGCGATAAGCACCGGTAGCGCGCGGGGAATCGAGCAGCGCAAAGATCACCAGGTGCTTGTCACCCGGTTTTGGCTGTTGAATCCAGAATTCGGTGAAACGCGGGAATTCTTCGCCGGACGGCAATGCGGTATCGATGGCCATGCCGCGAGCGGACAAGCCATAGGTGTGACCCTTGCCGACAACGCGGAAGTAACTCGCGCCGAGCATGGTCATGATTTCGTCTTGTTTGTCAGCCTTGTTGATCGGGTACAGCACACGGAAACCGGCATAACCCAGTTGTTCGGTGGCTTTAGGATCGAACTGCACGTCGCCGAAATCGAAACGACTTGGGTCGTATTTGATTTCCTGGACGGTGCTGGCCGTGATTTCGTTGATTTTCACCGGGGTATCGAAGTGCATGCCCTGGTGATAGAACGAAAGTTTGAACGGAGTCTTCTGATCGGCCCACTCGGCTTTTTCAGTGCGGAAACGAATTTTCTGATAGTCCGCGAATTTCATTTCGCGGAATTCGTTCGGCAGGTTACTGCGCGGGGCTTCGTATTTCTGCCCGGCCAGCTCTTTCGCCTTGACCGACACATCATCCAGATTGAATGCCCAAAGCTGACCGGCGCTAAACAGGCAGAGCAGTGCAGAGCCCGCTACCAGAGCGCTTCGGAACCGTTTGGCAGACAATTTTGGTGCATTACAGGGACTAACAATCACGAGCAACCCTCGCCGAAAACAGATCAAAAAACCAACGGCCAGCTATCTATATGCCAGGTTGGCGAGCAATGTTCCGACTCCCGTGGGGCAAAATGATTCCCCAACAGGTTCCGGGCAAGGCTCTACCTAAGTCAAATGGGCCAACGAACGCTGATCCCCGTAGCGCGCGATTATCTAGTAGGCCGCGTTACAACGCATCAGGGGTAACAAAGTATTTATCGCGAAAAACCCCTGTTTTCAGTCGAAATGCCCTTAAAAACATGTTTCAGGGCCTTTCAGGACTGTAACAGGAAGGTAACCGGGCCATCATTGACCAGATGCACCTGCATATCCGCGCCGAATCTACCTGATGCCACAGTGCCATGCATGACTTTCGCTTTGCCTAATAGATAGTCGAAAAGTTCTTCACCGAGGGCCGGAGTCGCCGCCGTCGAAAAACTCGGGCGCAAGCCGCTCTTGGTGTCAGCCGCCAAGGTGAACTGCGAGACCAGCAGCAGGCCACCGTCGACATCCTTCAGGGACAGATTCATCTTGCCGTCAGCGTCACTGAACACACGATAGTTAAGCAGCTTATGCAGAAGTTTGTCGGCGCTGGCCCGAGTGTCGCCGGGCTCGACGGCGACCAGCACCAGCAAACCCTGGTCCACCGCGCCCACCACTTCCCCCGCTACCTCGACGCGCGCGCCGCGCACCCGTTGCAGCAGACCCTTCATGCTTCTTCTGGCGGCAAGTCGAGCAAACGCCGGGCCATCTGACCAGCGGCGCGCACCAAGGCATCGGTGATACCCGGTTCCGAGGCGGCGTGGCCGGCATCGCGGATCACCTGCAGTTCGCTGTTCGGCCAGTTCTGGTGCAATTCCCAGGCGTTATCCAGCGGGCAGATCACGTCGTAACGGCCATGCACGATGACGCCCGGCAGATGCGCAATCTTGCCCATATCGCGGATCAACTGGTTTGGTTCGAGGAAGGCTTTGTTGGTGAAGTAGTGACATTCGATGCGCGCGATCGACAAGGCGCGTTGCGGCTCGGAGAAGCGATCGACCACCAGCGGATTCGGCCGCAAGGTCGCGGTCCGCCCTTCCCACGTCGACCAGGCCTTGGCGGCGTGCATCTGCGCGATCTGGTCATTGCCGATCAGGCGTTTGTGGAAAGCCGTGAGTAAGTCGTCGCGCTCGTCCAGCGGGATCGGCGCGATGTAGTCCTGCCAGTAATCGGGGAACAGACGGCTGGCGCCAGCCTGGTAGAACCACTCGATTTCCTGCGGCCGGCAGAGAAAGATCCCACGCAGGATCAAGCCATGCACGCGCTCCGGGTGAGTCTGCGCGTAGGCCAGCGCCAGGGTCGAACCCCAGGAGCCGCCGAACAGCACCCATTTCTCGATGTTCAGGTGTTTGCGAATGCGCTCGAGGTCTTCGACCAGATCCCAGGTGGTGTTGTTTTCCAGGCTGGCGTGCGGCGTGGAGCGACCGCAGCCGCGCTGGTCGAAGGTGACAATGCGATACAGATTCGGATCGAAAAACCGCCGGCTCTGCGCATCACACCCGGCGCCGGGGCCGCCGTGGATGAACACGACGGGCAAACCTTCCGGCGTACCGCTTTCGTCGACGTACAGCGTGTGGGTTTTATCGACGGCCAGATCGTGCCGGGCGTAGGGTTTGATCTGCGGGTACAAAGTCTGCATTGCACGCTCCGTATAGGGTCGAGGTCATCCCTGCTGGGGACTTCAATTATTCTGCCGTCCGGCATCATAAACCCGAATTACGCCAATGAGCATGCCCTTGCAACCTCAGAGTCTGTCAGCCGCAAACCCGACCGGCAATTCGCCCCGCCGACATCCCCGCAGGTGCTGCCGACGGTCGTGATCCGGCACCGTCATGCGGCGAATTTTTTCTGCCCCCAAGCCACGAACGCTTCGAGCAATTGCTTGAGCACCACCTGCGTCGGCTCGGCCAGGTCCGGGCGATAGCGGAACGGTTCGAATTCTTCCATGTAGGTGCACTGGCACAGTTCCAGTTGCACCGCGTGGATGTTCTCGGCCGGGTTGCCGTAATGCCGGGTGATGTGGCCGCCCTTGAAACGCCCGTTCAGCACATGGCTGTAATCGCTGTACTTGGCGCAGATGGCTTCCATTTGCGCGGCCAATTGCGGGTCGCAACTCGCACCATTGAAGGTGCCGAGATTGAAGTCCGGCAGTTTGCCGTCGAACAAATGCGGGATCACCGAACGGATCGAGTGCGCGTCAAACAACAGCGCATAGCCGAACTCGGCTTTGAGGCGCGCCAGTTCATCCTGCAACGTGCGGTGGTATGGCGCCCAGATGTGCTCCAGATAAGTCGCGCGCTCGGCCGCCGACGGTGCCATGCCCTCTTGAAACAGAGGAATGCCGTCGAACAGGATCGACGGAAACAGGCCCGTGGTGGCGCCGACGTACATCGGTTTGTCGTCGGACGGCCGGTTGAGGTCAATGACGAACCGCGAGTATTCGGCGGCCAGGGTGCTGGCGCCCAGCTCGGTGGCGAACTGGTAAAGCTGCGGAATGTGCCAATCGGTGTCCGGAAGACTGCGCGCATCGGCGATCAATCCGGCCTCGACCACCGGGGTCAGGCGCAGGCCGGCGTGGGGCATGCTGATCAGCAGCGGCACGCGACCTTGTTTGAAATGCAGAACTTTATCCACGAGTGCTCTCCTGAAGATTTGTTTCTACGCCGTGACGCACGACGCGTTTTTCCAGGTCGCCGCCCAGCCAATAACAAAGGTCGGCGGGACGATCAATCTGCCACGCGACAAAATCGGCGACTTTGCCGACTTCCAGCGAACCGTGGGTGTCGGCCATGCCCAGTGCGGTGGCGGCATGAATCGTCGCGCCGGCCAGGGCTTCTTCCGGGGTCATGCGGAAACAGGTGCACGCCATGTTCAACATCAGGCGCAATGACAACGCGGGCGAGGTGCCGGGATTGAGGTCGCTGGCGATAGCGATTTTGACTTTGTGTTTGCGCAACGCGTCCATCGGCGGCAATTGGGTTTCGCGCAGAAAGTAGAACGCGCCGGGCAGCAACACCGCGACGGTGCCGGATTCGGCCATGGCGATCGCATCGCTTTCGTCCATGAATTCCAGATGATCGGCGGACAGTGCGTGATATCGCGCGGCGAGGCTCGAACCGTGCAGCGACGACAGCTGTTCGGCGTGCAGTTTGACCGGCAAACCAAGCGCTTGCGCGGTGATGAACACACGCTCGACTTGCGCCGGCGAGAACGCCAGGTATTCGCAGAACGCATCTACCGCGTCGACCAATCCTTCGGCGGCCAATGCCGGGAGCATTTCGGCGCAGATGTGCTCGATGTAGGCGTCGGTGCGATCGGCGTATTCCGGCGGCAAGGCGTGGGCGGCCAG
The DNA here is from genome assembly GCF_002836905.1 of Pseudomonas sp. 43NM1. Classification (NCBI taxonomy): domain Bacteria; kingdom Pseudomonadati; phylum Pseudomonadota; class Gammaproteobacteria; order Pseudomonadales; family Pseudomonadaceae; genus Pseudomonas; species Pseudomonas sp. 43NM1. Next base: position 21,218 of record NZ_MKGS01000150.1, read on the forward strand.
GCAGGTGCTGCGCACGCTGACCGGCAATTCGGCGCCGAGGCGACGGATAACGCGCAGGATCTTGCGTTCGCTGGCGAGGTCGAGGCCGTAGCCGGATTTCATCTCGACCGTGGTTACGCCGTCGCGCAGCAGGCTTTTCAAACGTTTGGCGGCGCTGGCGAACAACTCGTCTTCGGTCGCCGCGCGGGTGGCGCGCACGGTGCTGGCAATGCCGCCACCGGCCGCAGCGATTTCTGCGTAGCTGACGCCTTGCAGACGTTGTTCGAATTCGCCGCTGCGGTTACCGCCGAACACCGTGTGGGTGTGGCAGTCGATCAGGCCCGGCGTGACCCAGGCCCCGTGCAAATCGTTGACCGCCGGGTATTCGCCGGACGGCAGTTCAGCGCGCGGGCCGATCCACTCAATGTGCGCACCGGACGTCACGATGGCCGCATCCTCGATGATCGAGTAGACGCCTTGCGCCATGGTCGCGACGTGGCAGTGTTGCCAGAGTGTTTTCATTGTTGGGGTCTCCGTTGGTTGTTGGTTTTTACGGGGTGTCATGGAGATTGACCCCTCACCCTAACCCTCTCCCCAAAGGGGCGAGGGGACTGACCGAGTTGTTCTTTCGAGCGACATCGACCTGGAATATCGAGCCGAACTCAGGCCTTGAAAAGCTTGAAGATCGGCTCCCTTTCCCCCTTTCCCCAAAGCGGCGAGGGGACTGACCGAGTTGTTTGTTCGGCTTACTGCGACCTGAAATCGAAAGTCGAATTCAAGTTTTGAAAAGCATGGAGATCGGCTCCCTTTCCCCCTCTCCCCTCTGGGGAGAGGGTTGGGGTGAGGGGTGGTTTTCAAACACGCCGAAAATCCCCCTCAAGTACTTACAGGCTCGGCAAAAACTTCGCCGACACCAGCTCGTTCAGGCAGCGCGTGGCCAGCAACTCGCTCGCGGCGTTGATGTCCGGCGCAAAGAAGCGGTCCTTCTCGTAGAACGGCACTTCTTTACGCAAAATCGCCCGCGCCTTTTCGAGTTTTTCCGAGGTTTTCAAACCCGCGCGCAGGTCCAGGCCCTGACACGCCGCCAGCCATTCCACCGCCAGCACGCCGCGGGTGTTTTCGGCCATTTCCCACAAACGCTTGCCGGCCGCCGGGGCCATCGACACGTGGTCTTCCTGGTTCGCCGAGGTCGGCAGGCTGTCCACCGAATGCGGATGCGACAACGCTTTGTTCTCGCTCGCGAGTGCGGCGGCCGTGACCTGGGCAATCATGAAACCGGAATTCACCCCGCCATTCGCCACCAGGAATGGCGGCAACTGCGACATGTGCTTGTCCATCATCAGCGAGATCCGGCGCTCGCTCAGCGAACCGATTTCGGCAATCGCCAACGCCATGTTGTCAGCGGCCATTGCCACTGGTTCGGCGTGGAAGTTACCGCCGGAAATCACATCGCCTTCAGCGGCAAACACCAGCGGGTTATCGGACACCGCGTTGGCTTCGACGGCCAATACTTCGGCCGCCTGACGGAACTGGGTCAGGCAGGCGCCCATGACTTGCGGCTGGCAGCGCAGCGAGTACGGGTCCTGAACCTTGTCGCAATTCTGATGCGAGTCGGAGACTTCACTGCGCTCGCCCAACAAATCCCGGTAAGCGGCGGCAGCGTCGATCTGGCCCTTCTGCCCGCGCGCGGCGTGAATGCGCGCATCGAACGGCGAGCGCGAGCCCAATACCGCTTCAACGGTCAGCGCACCCAACGCCAGCGCACCGGCGAACAGATCCTCGCCTTCAAACAAGCCGCGCAACGCATAAGCGGTCGACACCTGCGTGCCGTTGAGCAGCGCCAGGCCTTCTTTCGCGGCGAGGGTCAGCGGCGTCAGACCGGCGACTTTCAGCGCTTCGGTGGCTTCCAGCCACTCGCCTTTGTAGCGCGCCTTGCCTTCGCCCAGCAGCACCAGCGACATGTGCGCCAACGGCGCCAGATCACCCGAGGCACCGACCGAACCTTTCAGCGGAATGTGCGGATACACCTCGGCGTTGATCAGCGCCAGCAGCGCGTCGATGACCACTCGGCGAATGCCCGAATAACCACGGCTGAGGCTGTTGACCTTGAGCACCATGACCAGCCGCACCAGCGCGTCACTGATCGGCTCGCCGACACCGGCGGCGTGCGACAGCACCAGCGAGCGCTGCAAATTTTCCAGGTCTTCGCTGGCAATGCGCGTCGAGGCCAGCAGGCCAAAACCGGTGTTGATGCCGTACGCGGTGCGGCTCTCGGCGAGGATTTGTTCCACGCACGCCACGCTGGCTTCGATCTGCGCCGAGGCGCTGCTGTCGAGGCTGATCTTGACCGGCTGCTGATAAATATCACGCAGTTGGGCGAGGCTCAGTTGGCCTGGAATCAAATTTAGCTCAGTCACTTTTGTTCTCCTTTTGTGAGGTTTTCTTCTTTTATAAAGAAGAGTACTGACCAGTCGCTCCGGAGATGTCCGTTGTCCGTCGCGTCTCGCTTTTGGAGAGCCGCGCCTTGGCACGCTGGTTTGTAAAAATTGCTAGTGAAACTCAGTGCAGATTCGGCAAAGCTTGTCGCAGCAAATTCGGCTGTTTCAGCACGCTGGCGGCCGCCGCGATATCCGGCGCCAACCAGCGGTCTTCGTCGTAAGCCGGGACGCGTTCGCGCAGCAGACGCCACGCGGTATCGGTGCCCGCGCCGAAGCGTTGTTCCTTGAGAAATTCAAACGCCTGAGCCGCCAGCAGATATTCGATGGCGAGGATTTGCGTGCAGTTTTCCAACGCTCGATGCAGTTTCAGCGCCGCGTTGGTGCCCATGCTCAAGTGGTCTTCCTGCAACCCCGACGTGACGTAGTTATCGAGCACCGCCGGTTGCGCCAATTGGCGGTTTTCCGCACACAGCGAAGCGGCGACGTACTGGACGATCATCATTCCGGAATTGACCCCGGGATTGGCCACCAGAAACGCCGGCAAACCGCTGACGTGCGGGTTGATCAAACGGTCGAGACGGCGCTCGGCGATCGAGCCGATTTCGGCCATGGCAATCGCCAGCAAATCGGCGGCCATGGCCACTGATTGACCGTGCGGATTGGCCTGCGACATCACCCGGAAATTCTCCGGCGTGCCGAGCAGCATCGGGTTATCGGTAACCGAATTGAGCTCGGTTTCGATCTGGTTTTGCGCGTGTTGCAATTGATCGCGCGCGGCGCCGTGGACTTGCGGGATCGAGCGAATGCTCAACGCATCCTGAGTACGGATGCCTTTGCTCGCCGCGATCACTTCACTGCCATCGAGCAGCGCGCGCAGATTGCGGCCGACCTGCTGCATGCCGGGGTGCGCTTTGAGCGCGATGATGTCGGCATCGAACGCGGCGATCTGGCCACGCTGCGCTTCAAAACTCATCGCCCCGATCACGTCGGCCCATTGCAGCAGATTGGTTGCATCGGCCAGCGCCAGGCAGCTCAGGCCGGTCATGCACGGCGTGCCGTTGACCAGGCACAAACCGTCCTTGGCGCCGAGCTGAACCGGCGCCAGACCTTCTTCGGCCAACGCGTGTTGCGCCGCGACGATCTGCCCGCGATAGCTGACGTTGCCGACGCCCAGCAACGCGATGCTGACGTGCGCCATGTGCGTCAGGTAACCGACCGAACCCTGGGACGGCACTTGCGGGGTGATGCCGCGATTGAGCAGCGCCAGCAGCGCTTCGACGACGCGCCGATGAATCCCGGATTTGCCGTGGCTGTAATTGCGAATGGCGGCGCAGACAATCGCCCGGGTCTGTTCGTCGGCCAGTGGTGCGCCGACGCCACAGGCGTGGCTGAGCAAGGTGTTGCGCGAGAGCTGGCTGAGTTGTTGGTCCCTGAGCGAGACATTGCACAAGGCGCCAAGGCCGGTGTTGACGCCATACGCGCGCTCGCCGCTGCTGACGATTTGCTGGACGATTGCCTGCGCGTTATCGATGCGCGCCCAGGTCTCGGCGCACAGCTCAAGCTGCGCGCCATGACGGGCGACGGCGACCACATCCTGCCAACGCAGCGGGGTGTCGGCGATAACGATTTTTTCCGCGTGGGACATCGGGAGCCTCATACAAAATTCTGTTGATCGATGAAAACCTGTGGCGAGGGGGCTTGCCCCCGTTGGGCTGCGGAGCAGCCCCCAAAAATCTGCGACCGCTGCGCGCTCGAACGGGGGCAAGCCCCCTCGCCACAATGGATTCACAACTTACCGATCATTCGCCTCAAACCACCGCAGCCCGCCGCTGGACGAACCGGTCGACATATTCATCCGCCGGCGAATGCAGGATCTCGCGCGGCGTGCCGACCTGAATCAATTTCCCATCCTTGAGAATCGCGATGCGGTTACCGATGCGCACTGCTTCATCAAGGTCGTGAGTGATGAACACGATGGTCTTGTGCAGGGTTTTTTGCAGTTCCAGCAACTGGTCCTGCATCTCGGCGCGGATCAGCGGATCGAGCGCGCTGAACGCTTCGTCCATCAGGATGATGTCGGTGTCCGCCGCCAATGCGCGCGCCAGGCCCACACGCTGGCGCATGCCGCCGGAGAGCTGGTGCGGGTATTTGTTTTCGTAGCCCTTGAGGCCCACGGTGTTGATCCAGTGCAGCGCCCGTTCCGAGCACATTTGCTTGCTCTCGCCGCGCACTTTCAAACCGTAGGCGACGTTCTCCACCACGGTCTTGTGCGGCAGCAAACCGAAGCTCTGAAACACCATGCTGATCTTGTGCCGACGAAATTCGCGCAGGGCTTCCATGTCGTATTGCAGGATGTCCACGCCGTCCACCAGGATCGCGCCGCTGGTCGGGTCGATCAGCCGATTGAAGTGGCGGACCAGGGTCGATTTGCCGGAACCCGACAGGCCCATGATCACAAAAATCTCGCCGGTGCCGATGCTCAGGGACAAGTCATTGACGCCGACCACGCAGCCGGTTTCGGCCAGCACCTGATCCTTGGTTTTGCCCTGGCCAACCATTGCCAGCGCGTCCTTGGAACGGTTGCCGAAAATCTTGAAGACGTTTTTGACTTCGATTTTGCTGATGGCTTCGCTGCTCATTTGTTCACCTCATGCCGTGGCCGACCATACGCCTGAGTAATGCGGTCGATGACCACTGCCAGAATCACGATCGCCAGACCGGCCTCAAGACCTCGTCCGACGTTGAGGGTCTGGATCCCCACCAAAACATCTTCACCCAGGCCACGGGCACCGATCATCGAGGCGATCACCACCATCGACAGGGCCATCATGGTGGTCTGGTTGATCCCGGCCATGATGCTCGGCAGCGCCAGCGGCAATTGCACGCCGAACAGTTGCTGCCAGCGGTTGGCGCCGAAGGCATTGATCGCTTCCATCACTTCGCCGTCAACCTGACGAATGCCCAGGTCGGTGAGGCGGATCAGCGGCGGTGCGGCGTAGATCACCGTGGCGAAAATCGCCGGCACCTTGCCCAGACCGAACAGCATCAACACCGGGATCAGGTACACGAAACTCGGCATGGTTTGCATGATGTCGAGCAACGGCATCAGCACCGAACGCAGGCGATTGCTGCGCGCCGAGAGGATGCCGAGCGGAATGCCGATCAGCACCGAAATCACCGTCGCCACCATCATCAGCGCCAGGGTTTGCATCAGCTTGTCCCAGAGGCCGACGGCGCCGACCAGAAACAGCAAACCGACGATCACCGCAGTCGTGACAATTTTGCGCGTCGCGTGCCAGGCAACACCGGCGACGATGGCGAGCATCAGCCACCACGGCGCGGCACGCAGCAAGCCTTCCAGATTGACGATGGCCCACAACAGCGTGTCGGAGATGTGTCGGAACACATCGCCGTAGTTGGTGACCAGCGAATCGACCCAACCGTTGACCCAGTCGGCGATGGAAAAAGTAAAGCTTTCGGGAAACATAAGAGGCTCTCAATCAAGGGGTTGCGATCAAGCGTCCGACTGCCGTTACCGACAGTCGGCGAAACTCGACCTACAAGGCCGCGTCGATTTTCTTGGCTGCGTCTTCGCTTACCCACGCGTGCCAGACTTCAGGATGTTCCTTCAAGAAGATCTTCGCCAGTTTCGGCGAAGCGATGCGCTCCTTGGCCATGCGCCCGAGGTTCTGGTTCAGCAGGTCGATAGGCATGTTGACCTTCTCCAGCACCGCCACCAGTTCCGGGGCTTGCTCGTGGAAGGTCTTGGACAGGCCGACCTTGATGGTCACGCGCTTGTCGACGCCAGGTTTTTCTTCGAGTTTGACCAGGTCAACCTGGCCCATCAGCGGGGTGGGCGACCAGTAGTAGAACAGGATCGGCTCGCCACGCTTGTAGCTCGACAACACCGCAGCATCCAGCGCCGGGCCGGTGCCTGGGCGGAAGTTGGTGTAGGTGTTTTCGAGGCCGTAGCTCTTGAGCATTTCGCTGTTGTCGAGCTCGCATGTCCAACCGGCCGGGCAGTTATAGAAACGGCCTTTGTCCGGTTCTTCCTGGTCCTTGAACACGCTGGCGTATTTGCTCAGGTCGGCGATGTTTTTCAGGTCCGGGGCCTTGGCTTCGAGCTTGCGGCTGGCATCGCCTTCGATGACGTAGCGCGGCACGTACCAGCCTTCAATTGCACCGACCACCGGCGCGCCGACGCCAACGACTTTGCCGGCCTTCTCGGCTTTGTTCCAGACCTCGCTGCGGCCGACCCACTCTTCGGCGAACACTTGAATATCGTTGCTGCTCAGGGCGTTTTCCATGGTGATCGAATTGCCCGGCAGGCTGTCGACCTTACAGTCGTAGCCCTTCTCCAGAACGACTTGCATCACGTCGGTCAGCAACATGCCGCTTTCCCAGTTCAGGCCGGCGAATTTCACCGGTTTGCCCGACTCGCACCAACCGGCCGCCTGGGTGGCGCCGGCACTGGCGAGCAGGCCCATGGACAGTAATGTGGTCAGCAGGGTCTTGTTCGATTTCATTGTGGTGACGCTCCTAATCATGAGTTGGCTTACGGCAGTCAGTCCTTGTAGGAGCGAGGCTTGCCCGCGAAGGCGTCTTTCCTGACGCACCATGGTGCACCGGTTCGCGCGCAAGCCTTGCTCCTGCAGGTCAAATGGCATCCAGCCCTGTCCACGTCCGTGAAGGTCTAGATCGCAGCTGCACGACCCGCCTTACTCAGCTTTTGTTCGGTGACCGTGTCCTGCTCGACCGGCAGGATCAAGTGGTCGGGCACGCTGCCGTGCCATTTTTTCGCACATACGTAATACAGGCCTGCGGGCAGCACCAGACCGATGATCCAGGAAATGTCCACGCCGCCCATGGCCTCCACCAGCGGCCCGGTGAAGAACTTGGTGGAAATGAACGGCAATTGCACCAGCACACCGAAAACATAGACGCTGATGCCCAGCGGGTTCCAGCGCCCGTAGCGACCATTCGGATCGGCCAGCGCCGGCACGTCATAACGCTCGCGGGTGATGCAGTAGTAGTCCACCAGATTGATCGCGCTCCACGGTGTGAAGAACGCTAGCAGAAACAGGATGAACGACTTGAACGCACCGAGGAACGAGTGCTGACCGAGCAACGCGATCAGCGTCGCCGTGCCGACAATCACCAACACGAACACCAGCCGCTGCAAACGCGAGACCTGCAGGTGACCACGAAAGCCACTGATGATGGTCGCGATGCACATGAAGCTGCCGTAGGAGTTGAGTGTGGAAATGGTCACTTTGCCGAACGCGATGCTGAAATACAGCAGCGCCGCGGTGGCACCGGTGCCGCCCAGACCGACGATGTAGGCGACTTCGTGACCGGCGAACTGGCCGTTGGCCGAGGCCGCGGCAAACACGCCGAGGATCATCGCCACTTGTGCACCAATCACCGAACCGGCGCCGGCGGCGAAGAAGGTTTTGACCGAAGAAATCTTGCTCGGCAGATACCGTGAGTAGTCCGCCACGTAAGGCCCGAAAGCGATCTGCCAGGACGCTGCGAGCGACACCGCAAGCAGGAAGCTGCTCCAGCTGAAGTGGCGAATCTGCAGGAGCGCGCCGACATCGGTCTGGCTCATCAAGCAACTGAACAGGTAAACGAAAGCAATCACGCCAATGACGCTGGCGACCCGGCCAATGAAGTGGATCACCCGATAACCGAGCACCGTTACCAGCACGATGACACTGGCGAAAATCAGGATCCCGGCGCTGTCGCTGACACTGAACAACTGCCCCAGCGCCTGCCCGGAAAGTACCGTGCCGGTCGCGGTGAAACCGAGGTACATCAGGCATACCAGCACGATCGGGATGGCCGCGCCATACACGCCGAATTGCACTCGGCTGGAAATCATCTGCGGCAGCCCAAGCTTGGGCCCTTGCGCCGCGTGCAACGCCATCACCCCGCCGCCCAGCAGTTGACCGATCAGCAGACCGATCAACGACCAGAACACATCACCGCCCAACACCACGGCCAGCGCTCCGGTGACAATCGCGGTGATTTGCAGGTTGGCGCCCATCCACAGGGTGAATTGGCTCAACAGACGACCGTGTCTTTCCGCTTCCGGGATGTAGTCGATCGAGCGCTTCTCGATCAACGGTTTATTGCCTGCACGATCGGTGGTGACAGCCATGATTCAACCTCTGTGGATTGTTATTCGTCGTTGGTGCTATCCCCTGTAGGAGCGAGGCTTGCCCGCGAAGGCGTCTGTTCTGACACACCGCGGTTCGCGGGCAAGCCTCGCTCCTACAGGTATTGCGCTAAGCCAGCCCGTGTTATTTGCCGGTAATCATCGGCAGATTCAGCCCTTGTTCCTTGGCGCAATCGATCGCGATCTGGTAACCCGCATCGGCGTGACGCATCACCCCGGTCGCCGGGTCGTTGTGCAGCACGCGAGCAATGCGCTCGGCCGCTTCGTCAGTGCCGTCGCAGACAATCACCATGCCCGAATGCTGCGAGAAGCCCATGCCGACGCCGCCGCCGTGGTGCAAGGAAACCCAGGTCGCGCCGCTCGCGGTGTTGAGCAGAGCGTTGAGCAATGGCCAATCGGACACAGCGTCGGAACCATCCTGCATCGACTCGGTTTCACGGTTCGGGCTGGCCACGGAACCGGAGTCCAAGTGGTCGCGACCGATAACGATCGGCGCCGACAATTCACCGCTGCGCACCATTTCGTTGAACGCCAGCCCCAGCTTGGCGCGCAGGCCCAGGCCAACCCAGCAGATACGCGCCGGCAGACCCTGGAAGCTGATGCGCTCGCGGGCCATGTCCAGCCAGTTGTGCAGGTGGGCGTCGTCCGGGATCAGTTCTTTGACTTTGGCGTCGGTCTTGTAGATGTCTTGCGGATCGCCCGACAGCGCAGCCCAACGGAACGGGCCGATGCCACGGCAGAACAATGGACGAATGTAAGCCGGGACAAAGCCTGGGAAATCGAAGGCGTTTTCGACGCCCTCTTCCTGAGCCATCTGACGGATGTTGTTGCCGTAATCGAAGGTCGGAATGCCCATTTTCTGGAATTCGAGCATCGCTTTTACGTGCACGGCAATCGATTGCTTGGCGGCTTTGACCACAGCGGCAGGCTCGGTCTTGGCGCGAGCGCGGTACTCGTCCCAGGTCCAGCCGGCCGGCAGGTAACCGTTGAGCGGGTCGTGGGCGCTGGTCTGGTCGGTGACCATGTCCGGGCGCACGCCGCGCTTGACCAGTTCCGGAAGAATTTCTGCGGCGTTGCCGAGCAGCGCGATGGAAATCGCCTTGCCTTCCTTGGTGTATTTGTCGATGCGCGCCAAGGCGTCGTCGAGGTCAGTGGCTTGCTCGTCGACGTAACGGCTGTTGAGGCGGAAATCGATGCTGACCTGTTGGCATTCGATGTTCAGCGAGCAGGCGCCGGCCAACGTCGCGGCCAGTGGTTGCGCGCCGCCCATGCCGCCCAGACCGGCGGTCAGGACCCAACGACCTTTAAGGTCATCGTTGTAGTGTTGGCGACCGGCTTCGACGAAGGTTTCGTAAGTGCCTTGGACGATGCCCTGACTGCCGATGTAGATCCAGCTGCCGGCAGTCATCTGGCCGTACATGGCCAGGCCTTTGGCGTCGAGTTCGTTGAAGTGTTCCCAGCTCGCCCAGTGCGGCACCAGATTGGAGTTGGCGATCAGCACGCGCGGGGCGTTGCTGTGGGTTTTGAACACGCCGACCGGTTTGCCGGATTGCACCAGCAGAGTTTCGTCGTCGTTCAGGTTGGTCAGGCTTTCGACGATCTTGTCGTAGCATTCCCAGTTGCGTGCCGCGCGGCCGATGCCACCGTAAACCACCAGTTCTTTAGGGTTCTCGGCGACTTCCGGGTCGAGGTTGTTCATCAACATGCGCAGCGGCGCTTCGGTCAGCCAGCTCTTGGCGGTCAGCGTGTTACCGCGTGCGGCACGGATTTCGACGTCACGGCGTCTGGTAAAGGTAGGCGTAGGTTTCTGGGTATTGTCAGTCACGAAAAAGACTCCTCAGCGATCAATTCAAACCAACCCTGGCAGCGGGCAAGCGAGCGGGTGCGCCTCAAGGCGCGACCAGCGAATCAGTGGACGCTGCGGAGAGTCTCAAGCGACTCATACGCATACGTCTTTACTTGTACATACAAGCATATGCAATCGAGCGGCCAACTTGCTGGAGGGGTGATCGAGAAAAGTTTTTACGGGGCTGGGAGGCTTGTGTTTTGGGGGTTGTGGCGAGTATGAAATTTTTGGCGGGGGATTTTTGCAGGGAGTGTCGGCTGTTACTTCAGCGAGGTTTTGCGCCACGCTGGGGCGTTAGGTAACAAAGTGGTGCGCTTCGGGGAACAGGATGTGGCCACATTTTGTGGCGAGGGGGCTTGCCCCCGTTCGGCTGCGCAGCAGGCGCAAAATTTGAAGCGACATCAGGGTCGGCTTCGCCGCCCAACGGGGGCAAGCCCCCTCGCCACAGAGACTTTCTAAACCGCTGGATCAACGCGCGATCAGCTCGATCACGCAGCACGACCCGCTGGTCGAGACTTCGAGCAAACCGCTATTGCCATCCAATTGCAGGCAATCATGCCGACCGAGTTGCGAGGCGCTGGTGCCGACCTTGACCTCAAGCTCAGCGCTGACGCTGAACACCACCAGCGTCGCCGCCGAGCTGAAAAACCGCTGCTCGCCGTCCAGCCATTGCAGCCGCGCGCTGTAACGTTGCGGCGCATAGATCAGGTTGAAATCGCGGATCGGCCCGCCGAGCAGAGTGCACGCGACCTGGCTCTCGCCGCTGAAGGCAAACGGGTCCAGCGGTAACAAGGCGCGGGTGTCGTGACCGTCCACGCGCAGGGTCATGCCCTCGCCTTGCAACACGGTGATCACGCGTTGATAACCCGCGAACGTCGAAAAGCCGCCCGACTCACCAATATCCGCTATCGACAGCCGCCAGCCAAAACCGTCAAGACCGGCGCCAGCGTCGCGGGTAATTTCTTCAGTGCTGCCGCCGCCGTTTTTCCAGGGCATGCGCGGGTAATCGATGGCGCGTAAAACCTTCACTTTCATGTGCGGCTCTCTACTTGTGGAAGCGGCCTTCCAGACGATGGCGCGAACCTGGGTGGATCAACCGCGCGGCAGTCACGGGCTGCCGGCCGGACCAGGTGCGGCGGCGGATCAGCAGGCACGGCTCGCCTTTTTCGATCTGGAGCAATTTGCATTCGCTGGCCTCGGCCAGAATCGCCTCGACCACGTGCTCGCCTTCGGTCAGCGGCGCGACCTGGTTCAAATAGGCGTAGGGGGTTTGCAGGGTGAAGTCCTGCTTGAGGTAATCCGGAGCCACCAGCGCGTTGACGAAACGGTCTTCGATTTGCACCGGAATGTCGTTTTCGAAATGCACGATCAGCGAATGAAAGACCTTCTGCCCTTCGCGCATGTCCAGCGCCAGGGCGCGCTCGGAACCGGCGGCCTCTTCTTCGAGCGTGATGACTTTGCAGGTATGGCGATGACCGCGCGAAGCGATTTCGTCGGCAATGTTGTGCACTTCAAACAGCGCCGACTGGCTCTTCGGTTCGGCGACGAACGTGCCGACCCCTTGCATGCGCACCAGCAGGCCGTCGGCGGTCATCTCGCGCAGTGCGCGGTTGATCGTCATGCGGCTGAAACCGAGCTGGCTGACCAGCTCGCTTTCGGATGGCACGCGGTAGTGCGGCGGCCAGTTTCCACTGTCGATTTGCTGGGTGATCATCTGTTTGACGCGGGCGTACAAGGGCGCCGGACTGTCGCCCAGATTGGCGCTCAGATTGGCATTTGGCGGCAATGTGGCAGGCGGAGTCGGCACGTTTAATCCTTGTTCATTCGATAGAGGTGGCTAGCTTGCCGGAGTTTACCGAGCAGGCAAACGTCTGTATATGTATATACAAATAACACACGATGGGGTGCTGAACCATGTCCGCCTTCTTTGCCGAACGCGCGCTGCTGCCTAGTGGATGGGCCAACAATGTACGTCTTGAGGTCAACGCTGACGGCGTTTTGACCCATGTCCAGGCCGATTCCCACGCAGATGGCGCCGAGCGGCTGAACGGCCCATTGCTGCCGGGAATGCCCAATTTGCACTCACATGCGTTCCAACGGGCGATGGCCGGATTGGCGGAAGTGGCGGGTAATCCGAACGACAGTTTCTGGACCTGGCGCGACTTGATGTATCGCCTCGTCGGAAAAATCAGCCCCGATCAACTCGGCGTGATCGCCCGGCAGCTGTACATCGAAATGCTCAAGGCCGGTTACACCTCGGTCGCCGAGTTTCACTACGTGCATCACGACACCAACGGCCAGCCTTACGCCGACCCGGTTGAGCTGGCGCTGCGTATCAGCCAGGCGGCCAGCTCCGCCGGAATCGGCCTGACCCTGCTGCCGGTGCTCTACAGCCACTCCGGTTTCGGCGGCCAGACGCCCAATGATGGCCAGCGCCGTTTCATCAATACCACCGAAAATTACCTCACCCTGCAGTCGCGCTTGAAGCCGTTGCTGGCGCAGCAACCGGCGCAGTCGCTGGGTTTGTGTTTCCATTCGTTGCGCGCGGTCACTCCGGAGCAAATCAGCGAAGTTCTGGCTGCCAGCGACGCCCATTGCCCGGTGCACATTCACATTGCCGAACAGCAGAAAGAAGTCGATGACTGCCTCGCCTGGAGCGGTCGCCGTCCGTTGCAATGGCTGTACGAAAACACCGAGGTCGATCAGCGCTGGTGCCTGGTCCACGCGACCCACGCCAACCCAGAAGAAGTCACGCTGATGGCCAAGAGTCGGGCCATCGCCGGTTTGTGCCTGACCACCGAAGCCAACCTTGGCGACGGGATTTTCCCGGCGGTGGACTTCCTCGCTCAGGGCGGGCGCATGGGCATCGGTTCCGACAGTCATGTGTCATTGAGCGTGGTCGAAGAACTGCGCTGGCTGGAATACGGCCAGCGTCTGCGCGATCAGCGACGTAACCGTTTGTATGGCGCCGATCAGCCGATGATTGGCCGCACCTTGTTTGATGCGGCGCTGGACGGTGGAGCGCAGGCGTTGGGTCAGCCGATTGGCGCGCTGCAAGTCGGCAAACGTGCGGATTGGCTGGTGCTGGACGGCAACGATCCCTACCTGGCAACGGCGAGCGGTGACGGGATTTTGAACCGTTGGTTGTTTGCTGGCGGCGATCGCCAAGTGCGCGATGTGCTGGTCAACGGCCAATGGGTGGTGCGCGATGGCCGGCATGCGGGGGAAGAAGAAAGTAACCGGGCGTTCACCCAAGTGCTGCGCGAGTTGCTGGGTTAACGCAGAACGAATTGTAGGAGTGAGCCTGCTCGCGATGAGGCCGTCATATCCAACAGAGATGTTGACTGACAGACCGCAATCGCGAGCAGGCTCACTCCCACAGTTTTAATCCGCGCTGCGCCGCTAGTTCGAGGTCTTGGCCATCTGCGTATCCGTCGCGCGCCAGATCAGGCGCGTGGTGTCGTAACCCTGCTGACGTGCCTTGCTCAGCAGTTCTTCACGGACCACACCATTGACCTTCGGCGTTCGCGACAGCAGCCACAGATACTTGCGGCTCGGGTCGCCGACGATGGCAGTTTTGTAGTCGTCGCTGACGTACAGCACCCAGTATTCGCCCTTCGCCACGCCCGGAATCAGCCGTGAAAACCAGTTGTCGAACTCGACCCACAACTTGTCGGTCTTGCCCTGCACCTGTGGATAAGCCGTGCCTCGGGCCTCTTCCCATTGCCAGTCCGGCGTCAGGCAGCGATTGAGCACCGCCACGTTGCCGTCAGGCTTGAGCGTGTAACGGGCTTCGGATTGCGCGCAATTGCGCTGGAAATACATCGGCAGTCTCGCCAACTCGTACCAGGTCCCTTGGTACTTCTTGAGGTTGACGCTGTTGACGGTTTTCGGTGCCAACGGATCTACGCCAGAAGAGGCGCAGCCAGCCAATACCAGGCCAGCGAAAAGAACTAAAAATAACCGCTTCATTGTTTTTCTCCCGTGGGCGCGTGGCCCCGGTTTACTTCAGGCCTTGGCCAGAAAACATCAGCACTTTGTCACCGGCGTACTGCACGCTGATAAAGCTGTTTTTGTCGCCCCAAGTGCAACTCGACATGCCGAGCGCGCCCGAGCAATCGGTAGGTTTGCCCAACAAGGTTTCAACCTCGGCTTTGGGCATGCCGGCCGACAACTTGGCGTAGTTCTCCTGATTGACCTTGCTGCACGCGACCAACAAGACGCAGAACGAGAGCAAGGCGAAAGATCGCAGCGACATGGTGAAACTCCTGGGGAACGAGAATTGGCATGGCTGCCAAGCTTGAGCTTAGAAGAGAAAACCCCTGTCTGGTTCCCCGAGCGCCCGCCTATTTATTCAGCCGCCCGTCTGGCTTTTGCCGATAAATCAGGAACTTTGTCGGGCCGTCCGGTATTTCGTCGGTTTTCGCCAAAAACCGCCTAATCTTTGGCGCGGACCAGTCGAAATAAGAGCAGCGCAAAGCCCATCACTGTGGCAAATTGACGCCCCTTGTTGACCAGCCCCCTCCGCGGTAGCTCATTAAATGACCAGAAACATGAAGTTCAGCCACAAAATCCTGTTGGCTGCTGCCCTCGTGGTGGCCGTTGCATTCGCTTGTTTCATCCTGTTCAACGACTACCGCCAGCGCCAGACTTTGCGCAGCAGTACCGAATCCTCGATGCAGGAACTCGGCAGCCTGACCACCAGCAACATCCAGACCTGGCTGGAAAGCCGCATTCAGTTGCTGCAATCGCTGTCGCAGCAGATCAGCGTCGACGGCAGCGCCCCGGCCAGCCTGAAACGGGCGATCGACTTGCCGGCCTACACCAGCAATTTCCAGTTGAGCTACTTCGGCGGCACCGATGGCGTGATGTTCTCGATCCCGGCCGGCAACCGCACCGCCGATTACGACCCGCGCGCGCGTGGCTGGTACAAAGCGGCCAACAGCGCCGGGCAAACCATCGTCACCGAACCGTACATCGCTGCGTCGTCGGGCAAACTGGTGATCACCGTGGCCACGCCGGTGCAGAATCAGAACCAGATGATCGGCGTCGCCGGCGCCGACATTGATTTGTCGAGTGTCAGCGCGATCATCAACTCGCTCAACTTTGGTGGCCATGGCCACGCCTTTATCGTCAGCGCCGACGGCAAGATCCTGATTCACCCGGACAGCAAACTCGTGCTCAAGACCCTCGCCGAGGCCTACCCGAACGGCGCGCCGCAGGTCAGCCCGGGCCTGAAAGAAGTCGAGTTCGACGGCAAGACCCAATTCGTCTCGTTCACCCACGTCAACGGCGTGCCGTCGGCCGACTGGTACGTGGCGCTGGTGCTCGACAAAGACACCGCGTTTGCGATGCTCAGCGAATTCCGCACCTCGGCGATCATCGCCATGGTCATTGCCGTGGTGATCATCATCGCGTTGCTCGGCATGTTGATCAGCTTCCTGATGCAGCCGCTGCTGACCATGGGCCGCGCCATGCATGACATCGCCGAAGGTGAAGGCGACCTGACCAAACGCCTGACCATCCACGGCCACGACGAATTCGGTGCGCTGGGCACCTCGTTCAACCGTTTTGTCGAACGCATTCACACCTCGATCCGCGAAGTGGCTTCGGCGACTGGCCAGGTCAACGAAGTGGCGTTGCGCGTGGTCGCGGCTTCGAACTCGTCGATGTTCAACTCCGACCAGCAAGCCTCGCGCACCAGCAGCGTCGCTGCGGCGATCAACGAATTGGGCGCCGCCGCCCAGGAAATCGCGCAGAACGCCGCCCTCGCCTCGCAACATTCCAGCGACGCCCGCGCGCTGGCCGAAGACGGTCAGCAAGTGGTGGATAAAACCATCGCGGCGATGCAGCAGCTGTCGGCAAAGATCAGCGATTCGTGCGGCAACATCGAAACGCTGAACAGCAACACGGTGAACATCGGGCAGATTCTCGAAGTGATCACCAGTATTTCGCAGCAGACCAATTTGCTCGCGCTCAACGCCGCTATCGAAGCCGCGCGTGCCGGTGAGGCCGGCCGTGGTTTTGCCGTGGTCGCGGATGAGGTGCGCAACCTCGCCCACCGCACGCAGGACTCGGCGCAGCAAGTGCAGAAGATGATCGAAGAACTGCAAATCGGCGCCCGCGAAGCGGTCAGCACCATGACCGACAGTCAGCGCCAGAGCGAAAGCAGCGTCGGCATCGCCAACCAGGCCGGCGAACGCCTGGGCAGCGTGACCCAGCGCATCGGCGAAATCGACGGGATGAACCAGTCCGTGGCGACCGCGACCGAAGAACAGACCGCGGTGGTCGAATCGATCAACGTCGACATCACCGAAATCAACACGCTGAACCAGGAAGGCGTAGAAAACCTGCAAGCAACCCTGCGCGCCTGCTCGGACCTCGAACAGCAAGCGGCGCGGCTGAAGCAATTGGTCGGTAGCTTCAGGATCTAACGCGCTTTTGCAGGCCTCATCGCGAGCAAGCTCGTTCCCACAGGGGCTCTGGCTGGACACAGAATCTGAGTCCACCGGAGATCAAATGTGAGAGCGAGCTTGCTCGCGATGACGGCTTGAGGCGCAAGGAAAATCTAAAACCGTGAACCCGGTTTTGACAGAAACTCGATCTCTTCAGCCGTAGACGCTCGCCCCAGCACTTTATTGCGATGCGGGAAGCGGCCAAACCGGGCGATGATTTTCTGGTGCCGTTCGGCGTAATCGAGGTTGTCGGCGAACACCGCGCGCTGTGCTTCGGGTTGTTGCTCGGTCAGATCGAGAAAGCGCGAAACCGCTTCGTTCTGCACCGCCAGATGCTCGCAATGCTCAAACACCAGGTAGATGAACACGCGCTGAATCGGTTGCAACTGCCGATCGAAATCCGCGGCGATGCCTTGCGCCACCAGCGCTTGCGCGCGCAGGTCACCAGCAAACGATTTGGGGTTTTCGCGAAAGATCATTCGCGGGAGTTGGTCGAGTAGCAGCACCAGGGCCAGCCAACCTTCGGGGCGTTGCGCCCATTCGGTCAAACCGCCGGCCAGTGCCTGCTCGACCCAGTCCCCGAAACGCGTCTGCGCTTCGAGGTCCTGGCTGTCGCGCTTGCCGAACCATAACTTGCCCTTGTCAGCCGCGATATCGTCGGGGGTTTCGGCTGAACCGAACCACCATTCGAGCAACGGCTGCCAGGGCTCGGTCATGGTTTATTCCTTGTGGTAAGCCGTGACGCGTTCGACTTCTTCTTTCGAGCCGAGGTACACCGCGACGCGCTGGTGCAGGCCATCTGGCTGAATGTCGAGGATGCGCTGGTGGCCATCGGTGGATGCGCCGCCGGCCTGCTCAACCAGGAACGACATCGGGTTGGCTTCATACATCAAACGCAGCTTGCCCGGCTTGGATGGCTCGCGGCTGTCGCGCGGGTACATGAACAAGCCACCACGGGTCAGAATGCGGTGCACATCGGCGACCATCGCGGCGACCCAGCGCATGTTGTAGTTCTTCTTCAGCGGGCCTTCATCGCCGGCCAGCAATTCGCTGACGTAGCGTTGAACCGGCGCTTCCCAGTGACGCTGGTTGGAGGCGTTGATCGCGAATTCCTGGGTGGCCTCAGGGATCTGGATATCTTCATGGGTCAGCACGAAGCTGCCCATTTCACGGTCCAGGGTAAAACCTTTGACGCCATTGCCCAGGGTCAGCACCAGCATGGTCTGTGGACCGTAGATCGCGTAACCGGCGGCGACCTGCTGAGTGCCTGGCTGCAAGAAGGCCTTTTCGTTCAAAGGCTCGTTCTGGGTCAGGTATTCGTTCGGGCAACGTAGTACCGAGAAGATCGTGCCGACCGGGGCGTTGATGTCGATGTTCGACGAGCCGTCCAGTGGGTCGAATACCAGCAGGTAGGCGCCTTTCGGGTATTTGCCCGGGATCTGGTAGGCATTGTCCATTTCTTCGGACGCCATGCCGGCCAGGTGACCGCCCCATTCGTTGGCTTCGAGCAGGATGTCGTTGGACATCACGTCGAGTTTCTTCTGCACTTCACCTTGGACGTTTTCAGTGCCCATGCTGCCCAGAACGCCGCCCAGGGCGCCTTTGGAAACGGCGTGGCTGATTTCCTTGCAAGCGCGCGCCACCACTTCGATCAGGAAACGCAGATCGGCAGGGGTGTTGTTGCTACGGGTCTGCTCAATCAAATAGCGACTCAGGGTAACGCGGGACATGGACGGCTCCGGTGGAATGGGGGGCTAAAAACCCGCGCAGTTTAGCGCGAGTCGGGGCGCATTTCCTCCTATCAGACGTGATACGCCGAATAGAGTTCATGCGTCGGGTTGAGCGTAGTTCGAAACCGACGCGGTTTCGGGATTTTTGGTGGCAGGCAAGCCGCCTTCGCGGGCAAGCCTCGCTCCTACAGTTTTGTGTGGTTCGCGGACATTGGCACGACGCGAACTTGTAGGAGCGAGGCTTGCCCGCGAATGGCGCGCAGCGCCGGCCATTCTCAGGGTTTGGCCGGCGGTTTGCGCAGCAGACTGAACGCCATCACCGCCAGAAACAGCACGCTCAGGAGCAACACCGCCCACAACCCGAATTTCTTCCAGTTGGTGTCCGCCGTCGCTGCGGCGACCGCCGGTGGTGCTTGCGTGACCACGGCCCCGCCGTCGATCGCAGCCTTGCCCAGCGTCGTAAACTTCGCCGCGCTGTAATCCGGAATCAGCGTCGACAACGGCAGGTTCGCCGCTTTCACCGTGGCATTGCCCAGCGCCAGCGTGTACGGCCCGGCACCGCGCGCGAGAAACACCACTTGCGTCGAGCGCACGGCAAATTTCACGCTCGGTGCCTCGGCGCCCAGACCACCGCCGCGCTCATCCACGGTCAGCTTCAATTGCTGCACGGTTTGCCCGGACAACTGCAATTCGTCTTGCACCACGTCCTGACCGCCCTGGGTCAGGCGATAGAGCAAACCGCTGCTCAGCGATTGCCACGGCAAACTGCTTTCACGCCGTCCCGCCAACGTCACTGGCGCCAGACTGTTGGGCTGATTCAATTCAACTTGCACGCGCTCGACGTTGACGCCCATCGGCAATTGCCAGGTGTATTCACCGGCCTTCGCGCTGCTCCCGGCCAGCGGTTGCGACCAGACCAACGGCAACGGCAGGCTGCGGGTGCTGGCGCTTTCCAGTTGCGCCGAAGTCAGCGTCGGCGCCGATTGCGGGGTGTTCCAGAGCAAGCGCAGGTAACGCGCCGATTGCCCCGGCAGCCCGACTTCATGTTGTTCGACGCGCTCCTCGGCAAACGACAAACGCGCGACCTGCCCTTCGCCCCACGATTGCCAATGTTGCAGATCGTCGCTGGCCTCGATGCTGAACCGCTGGAAACCGTCGCGCTCGCTGGTCCAGTCGAGGATCAACTGCTGCAACGGCGCCTTGATCGCGCTGGCATCGAGCAACCAGCCGCGCAGGACTTCTTCGCCCGCCTCCAATTGGCTCGACGGTTGCACTTCGACCAGCGTGCCGTTGGCGCTCGATTGCACGCGCACGCTCGGCGCGCGCTCGGTGTCGTCCGCCGCGTTGTACAGCGGAAACCACTTCACCTCGGTCACGTTGCGATCTTGCGCAGACTGCGCCGTCGCCCGGGCCATGGCGTAGGCCTGCGGCTCGCCGGCCGCGTTGAACACGCGCACGTCGCTGAGATCGGTTTGCTGCGCATTCAGCTGCACGCTCAGCGGCAATTCGAGGCGATACCACGGGCCTTCGCCGCTCACCGACAGCGGCACTTGCGTGCTGAAGTCCGCCGGTTTTTCCTGCGCCCCGGCCGACAGCGCCACGCCCAGCGCAACGGCGCCCAACCAACCCAGGTTCAGCTTCTGACTCAAGACGACACTCCTTCAGGTTCAGCGGCCGGTTTATCAGCCTCCGGCACAGCGTCGGCACGCTTGGGCGGCAACGGCGCGAAATAGCCGACCACCAGCAACAGCACGCCCACGCCGATAAACGAAACGATCCGCGCGAGCCCGCCACGGTTACTCAATTCGACAAAGAACAGTTTGGCCACCACCACGCCGATCAGCGCGGCACCGATCAGCCAGACTTCCCGGCGATGGCGCAAATGGCCGCCGATCATCAAGCCCAGCGCCATCAAGGTCCAGACGATCGACAGACCGGCCTGCACCTGCATCGACGCCAGCAGCGTATCGAGTTCAAACGGCACGCCGCCCCAATGGTGCGCGGTGCGATTGACCAGCGCGGTGAAGAAGGCGAACAGCGAAACCCCGGCGATCAGTTGCGTGGCGTTGTCGGCGCGGTCCTGGCGAATCGCCGATTGCGCAATCGCGCTGCGCGACCACACGTAGACGCCGAACAGCGCAAACAGCAGGCCCAATTCCAGCGGGTTGATCAGCGGCACATACGGCAGCGGTTCGGCGCTGCCGTCGCTGAAGGTGTTGGCCAACCAGAACCAGCCGAGCAGCAACACCGCCAGTGGCGCGGCGGCGTACACGCGGTATTCGCGGGCATGCGCCGACACCGGCCACGGCCAGGCGCGCGGTGCGGCGGCGAGCACCAGATACAGGCTCGGCAGAATCGCCCAACCCAACCAGCGCCAGGCGTTGTATTGCTCGGACAACAACAGCAAACCGAAACGCAACTCCAGCGCCAGCACGCCAAGCAACAGCCAGCAGCCGAGCACATGCGCGCTGCTCAACGCGCGCGCCGGCAGCATCGGCGCCAACCGGCGCAGCGAGATGAAATGCACGGCAAACAGCGCCGCCCACGCCAGCCAGCCGAAGTTGGCCGCCGGGTGATAACGCGCATGCCACGCGGCGACCAGCACCAGTGCCGCCGCCGGCATCAACAAAGTGCAGAGCAAGCCCAGCGACGACCAGTTGAGCCGCAGCGCCAGCACCGTCCACAGCGCCACACTCAGCGCCGCGACTGCGAGCAACAGCGGCGCTTGCAACTCCGGCGCGGCAAAACGCAGCACTTCGCTGATCCACGCCAACGCCCACCAACCCGCGCCCCACGCGAGCAACACGTCGGACAAGCGCTGCAAACTCAGGCCATCGAACGCCGCTGCATGATTGCCGACTTGCAAGCGCCACGCGCCGACCAATGCCGCCAGACCCAGCACCAACGGCGTCCAGAAACCGCTGTGCGCCAGCGGCCTCAAACCTTCACTGGCCAGCGGACCCAGCATCTCAAACCTCAGTAGATCAGGCCCGGCAAACAGGAACGCCGCGCCGCCAATCACCTGCAACACCAGGCCGAAGACAAAACTCACGCGCTGCTTGAGGTACAGACTCAGCCAGATAATCAATAAACCGCTGGCCGCCCACACCGCACTCGCGGTTTGCCACGGCAGCACGAACAGCACCGCAAGGTTGATCAGCACCAGGCCGGCGAGCAACACCACCGACAAGCCGCGCAACAGGCGCACGTCGCTGCGAACCATGTCATCGCGCGCCGCGAGCAACATGCCGGCGATCAGCGCCAAGCCAATCAGCGAAGCGCTGAGCAGGCCGCTCCAACCGGCGCTGAACACCGCCGTCGAATCGCTGCTCGCGCCTTGCAAGCGCAGCAGGAACAACGCGCCACCGAGCAATTGCACAGCAAACGCGGTGAACAGGAACGTGCGCGATTGCAGGCGCAGGCCGGCGAACAGCGTGACCAGACCGGCCAGCGCCCAGATGATCGCCGTGCCTTGGGTGAAGAAGAACAGCGGCGCCAGCAAATACAGGAAGCTCAACCCGAGGCACGCCAACAGCGGCGAGCCTTGGCGCTCCCACGCCGAAATCTGCTCCGGCGCGGCTTTGTGCAGTTGGTAGAAACTGAACAGCAGCGCCACGCCGAGCATCAGCGCGCCGAGCCATGAACCGTCGAGCAGGCTGCTCTCGCCAACCCCCAATTCGCTGAGAAACGCCAGCGCCGAACCGAGTTGCAGGAGCAACGCGAAGGCCCGCGCGAGCGGTCGTTGCTGACGCAAACCGAGCCAGAAAATCCCCGCACCTTCCACCGCCCACGCGGCTGCAGTCCAGCGTGCGTCGAGGCCCAGCGGGATCGCCAGGCTGGTGAAAATCACCCCGAGCGCCAGGCAGGTTTCCGCCAGCAGCAACGCGCGCCCGCCCATCAACACCCGGGCCAGCGCCATGTAGATCATGCCCAGCGCCAGCGCACTGAACGCCGCTGCAAATTCGAGGTGCTGGACCAACGCAAACTGCAAACCGAAGCCCACCAGCGGCGGCCCGAACAGCATCGTGCCGTCGACGTAATCGCCCTTGCGCGCCGACCAGTGCAGCAGCGCCTGACGACTGTCGTCCTGCGGCTCGTCGGGCATTTCCAGCAACTTGCGACGGGTAAACAGCAGGCCGATACCCAAGTACATCAGGAAGAACAGAATCAGAAACGGCTCGGTGCTCCACAGCAGTTCCGGCGTGTAAGACCGCAGGCCCCAGGCGAAACCGATGCCGAAGGTGCCGACAAAACCGATCAGGTTGAGCAGGCGCCACGCCTTGAACCAGGCGATGGCGAGGATGCCGGTGTTGAGCAGCGCGAAGTAGCTGAACAGCGCGACGTGGTTGCCGGCGCCGGTCGAGGTCAGGATCGGCGCAGCGAAACCGCCGAGCGCGGCGGCGCAGGCCAATGCCAGCGAGTCTTGGGTAATCGCCAGAATCGCCGAGAACACGGTCACCGCGACCAGCAGTCCCAGCGCGGCGCTCGGGTCGAGCAGCGGATGCAAACGCATCGCCGCAAACACCGTCAGGTACAACACCGCGATCCCGGTGCCTTGCAGCATCAGCGCGTAATGGTTGTTGCGATGGCGCAGCCACCAGCCGAGCCCGAGCAAGCCCAGCGCACTGGCGGCGACGCCGGCGTAACGCATTTCGATCGGCACGACCATGCCTTCGGTGGCGTAGCGCAACAGGAACGCCAGACCGAGGAACAACAGCACCACGCCGACGCGCAGCACGGTGTTGCCGCCAAACAGCCAATTGCGTGCGCCGCTGATCGCGCGGTCGAGAATGTTCGGCTCGCGTGGGGCGGCGGGTTGGCGTGGTTCAGGGG
>NZ_MKGS01000151.1:0-118893 GCF_002836905.1 Pseudomonas sp. 43NM1
GACGTATGCACAGGTCAATCCGGTGGCGTTCGAGCCGGCAATCGCCCCGCATCTGGCGGCGCGCGAGGCGGGCGTAGCGTTGACTGTGCAATCGTTGCTGACGCCGATGCGTGAAATTCTCGATCTGCAGGCCGATTTCACGTTGATCGAAGGCGCCGGCGGCTGGCGCGTGCCGCTGGCCGATCAGGACAATCTGTCGGACCTGGCGATGGCGCTGAATCTGCCGGTGATTCTGGTGGTCGGCGTGCGGCTGGGCTGCATCAACCATGCGCTATTGACGGCTGAAGCGATTGCCAATGACGGGCTGCAGTTGGCCGGATGGGTGGCCAATATCATCGAGCCGAAGACTTCGCGGCTGGAGGAGAACCTCGCGACACTGGCCGAGCGCATCCCCGCGCCGTGCCTGGGGCGAGTGCCAAAACTCAAGGCGTTATCGGCGGAAGCGGTGGCGGAGCATCTGCAACTGGACTTGCTCGATTAATGTTTTTGCCTATGGCAAGGCACTGTGCCATTAGTGTTTTTGTCGGGTGTTTTGCCGGTGCGTCTGGTTCAATGGCCGCTGTTGTTCCTTCACAGGACGAGTTCTCCCATGGAAATCTCAGGTAACAGCGCTTTTTATGCCGGTCTGAACACTATCCAGACCGGGCAGAACCGTATTGATCAGGCTGCCGGCCAGATCGCCGGCGCTGCTGTTGAACGGGTGCCGGTCGGTCAGTCTTCGGATGTGCAGGTCGATCGCCTGCGTGCGGTTGATCGCAGTCAGCGCTCGGACTTCGCCAGCGATATGGTCGAAATGTCTCAGGGCAAGTTGCAGGTCGAGCTTGGAGCGAAAGTCGCCAAGGCTTCCGATGAAGTGCTCGGCACGCTGATTGATACTTACGCCTGATTATTTGCTCAATCCGCTTCCCCAACGCCGCGAATCTTCGCGGCGTTTTTCTGCGTAAGTCTTTCTTCCTCAACTAATCTTTTGTCTGTGGCATGGCGCGATGTCGGCGGCGGTTCGCGGCTGTGTGGCCGTTATGAAGGCGGGCGTGATGACGAACGGCAAAAGATCGGCGCTTGACAAGATTTGGGCGTAAACGTATGTTTCAAACAACTGTTTGACCGTCACAACAAATCAATGCGGTCGTTCATTCCCGGTTACATCAGCAGAGGTTTATCGCTATGCCTGACTACAAGGCCCCCTTGCGTGATATTCGCTTCGTTCGTGACGAGCTGCTCGGCTACGAAGCGCATTATTCGAGCCTTCCGGCTTGCGCAGACGCAACTCCGGACATGGTTGACGCCATTCTCGAAGAAGGCGCCAAGTTTTGTGAGCAGGTGCTGGCTCCGCTGAACCGCGTGGGTGACACCGAAGGCTGCACCTGGAGCGAGTCCGGGGTTAAAACCCCGACTGGCTTCAAAGAAGCCTACAAGCAATTTGTCGAAGGCGGCTGGCCGAGCCTGGCGCACGACGTCGAGCACGGCGGCCAAGGCCTGCCGGAGTCGCTGGGTCTGGCCGTGAGCGAAATGGTTGGCGAAGCCAACTGGTCGTGGGGCATGTACCCAGGCCTGTCGCACGGCGCGATGAACACCATTTCCGAGCACGGCACGCCTGAGCAACAAGACGCGTACCTGACCAAACTGGTGTCCGGCGAATGGACCGGCACCATGTGCCTGACCGAACCGCACTGCGGCACCGACCTGGGCATGCTGCGCACCAAGGCTGAACCTCAGGCCGACGGTTCCTACAATGTTTCCGGCACGAAAATCTTCATCTCGGCCGGTGAACACGACATGGCCGACAACATCGTCCACATCGTCCTCGCCCGTCTGCCGGATGCACCGGCCGGCACCAAAGGCATCTCGCTGTTCATCGTGCCGAAGTTCATGCCGAACGCTGACGGTTCGATCGGCGAGCGTAACGCCGTGACCTGCGGTTCCCTGGAACACAAAATGGGCATCCACGGTAACGCCACGTGCGTGATGAACTTCGACGCGGCCACCGGTTACCTGATCGGCCCGGCGAACAAAGGCCTGAACTGCATGTTCACCTTCATGAACACCGCGCGTCTGGGCACTGCGTTGCAAGGTCTGGCGCACGCCGAGATCGGCTTCCAGGGCGGCCTGAAATACGCTCGCGATCGTTTGCAAATGCGTTCGCTGACTGGCCCGAAAGCGCCAGAAAAAGCCGCTGACCCGATCATCGTGCACCCTGACGTACGTCGCATGCTGTTGACCATGAAGGCGTTCGCCGAAGGCAACCGCGCGATGGTTTACTTCACCGCCAAGCAGGTCGACATCGTCAAATACGGCGTGGATGAAGAAGAGAAGAAGAAAGCCGACGCACTGTTGGCCTTCATGACTCCAATCGCCAAAGCCTTCATGACTGAAGTCGGTTTTGAATCCGCCAACCACGGTGTGCAAATCTACGGTGGCCACGGTTTCATCGCCGAGTGGGGCATGGAGCAGAACGTTCGCGACAGCCGCATTTCGATGCTGTACGAAGGCACCACCGGCATCCAGGCACTCGACTTGCTGGGCCGTAAAGTGCTGATGACCCAAGGCGAGGCCCTGAAAGGCTTCACCAAGATCGTCCACAAGTTCTGCCAGACCAACGAAGGTAACGAAGCCGTTCAGGAATTCGTTACGCCGCTGGCTGCACTGAACAAGGAATGGGGCGAGCTGACCATGAAGGTCGGTATGGCCGCCATGAAAGATCGCGAAGAAGTCGGCGCGGCGTCGGTGGATTACCTGATGTACTCCGGTTACGCCTGCCTCGCTTACTTCTGGGCTGACATGGCACGTCTGGCAGCCGAGAAACTCGCGGCCGGCACTTCCGAAGAAGCGTTCTACACCGCCAAGCTGCAGACTGCGCGCTTCTACTTCCAGCGCATCCTGCCGCGTACCCGCACCCACGTGGCAACCATGCTGTCGGGCGCCGGCAACCTGATGGACATGAAAGAAGAAGACTTCGCCCTGGGTTACTAAGCCCGCCGCGGTCGCTTCAACCAGCCGCTGCTCTTTCGAGAGCAGCGGCTTTTTTGTGCCTGCGCAAAACGTCGATTGCTGCGCTGAATAATTCCCGACTGCAACACTAAGAAATCGCCGAAACCTGCCGTTATAGAGTGGGCGGTGTGACAGACATCACATTGCATGTGCTTAACTGCGCCAATTGCAGGCACAATGCCATCTTTGTTTGCCGGGTCGGAGCTTTACCCCTTGCCGCGTTCTTCCGCTGTACGTTTCAGCCACTTCCTGCCTTCACTCCTGCTGCTGCTCGCAGGGCTTTCGGCTGCGTATATCAAGGATCTGAACGTCTTTTTCACCTCGCTGTTCAACGTGCTGCCGACCTTGGTGCTGTTGCTCGGCGGCGCGTATTGCGCGGTTTACCGACGTCAGCGCGAACTGTTTCTGATGGTCACGGTGTACATCGCCTACTTTTTGCTCGACACCCAGACCGACTATTACCGCGACAACGGCAAGGTTCGCGAAGACGCCGCGGTGGTGTTCCATCTCTGTTGCCTGCTGCTGCCGCTATTGTTCGGGCTGTTCGCGGCGTGGCAGGAACGCACGCATTTGTTTCAGGACATGGTGGCGCGTTTCGCCGTGTTGCTGGCGTTCGGCAGCGTGGCGCTGGGCATCGAGCAGAGTTATCCGCAGGCGTTGCTGATGTGGTTATCGGAGATTCGCTGGCCGGCGTTGCACGGCGCGTGGATGAGCCTGATCCAGTTGTCCTATCCGGTGTTCATCGCCGCGTTTGTACTGCTGGCTTGGCAGTACTGGCGCCATCCGCGACCGCTGCACGCTGCGCAACTGGTCGGTTTGCTCGGGTTGTTCTGGATGTTGCCGAAAACCTTCATCCTGCCGTTTACCCTGAACATCATGTGCAGCCAAGTAATGTTGATGATTGCCTCGGCGGTCGCTCACGAAGCCTACCAAATGGCCTTCCGCGACGAACTCACCGGTTTGCCAGGCCGCCGCGCCTTGAACGAGCGCATGCAGCGGCTGGGGCGCAATTACGTGCTGGCGATGAGCGACGTCGATCATTTCAAGAAATTCAACGACACCCACGGCCACGATGTTGGCGATCAGGTGCTGCGATTAGTCGCCAGCAAACTGTCGAAAATCAGCGGTGGCGGTAGGGCATATCGCTACGGCGGCGAGGAATTCGCCCTGGTGTTTGCAGGCAAGACGCTCGAAGAGTGCATGCCGCACCTGGAAGTCATCCGCGAGTCGATTGCGACCTACAACATTCAACTGCGCAACCCCGACCGGCCGCAGGACGATCAACAGGGACGTCAGCGTCGAGCCGGCTCCGGCGCGTCCAGCGTTTCAGTGACGGTCAGCATCGGCGTCGCCGAGCGTCTGGAACAGCGCACCCCTGAACAAGTGCTCAAGTCGGCTGACGAAGCGCTCTACAGCGCCAAGGGTGCCGGGCGAAATTGCGTCGTCGCGTTCGGCCAGAGCCGCCGTGGCGCCGTGCGCATGGACGCCGCTGCGGGTTGAGTGATGATGGCGCATTCAGCGTCTGGACTGTGATTGTGAGGCGTGGTGCGCGGCAGTAGGTTTGGCTGATCTGCTGCCGGAGAAACGACCATGCCCGAGTACAAAGCCCCCCTGCGCGACATGCGCTTTCTGATCGACCACGTCTTCGACTTTCACCGCAACTACGCCGCGCTGGGGGCGACTGACGCCAGCCCGGACATGGTCAACGCAATCCTCGAAGAAGGCGCGAAATTCTGTGAAAACGTTCTCGCGCCGCTCAATCGCAGCGGTGACGAAGAGGGCTGCCATTTCGACAATGGCGTGGTAACAACGCCTACAGGCTTCAAGCAGGCTTTCGCACAATACGTCGAAGGTGGCTGGCATGGTCTGGCGGCGGATCCGCTGTACGGTGGCCAAGGTTTGCCGAGTTCGCTGGGGCTGGTCATCAGCGAAATGGTCGGTTCCAGCAATACCTCCTGGGGCATGTACCCCGGCCTGACCCACGGCGCAATGTCGGCGATCCACGCCCACGGCACCGAAGAGCAGAAAAACACCTACCTGAGCAAACTGACGGCCGGCCAGTGGACCGGCACCATGTGCCTGACCGAGGCCCATTGCGGCACTGACCTGGGCATCATCAAGACCCGCGCGGTGCCTGACGCCGACGGCAGTTACGCGATCACCGGCAGCAAGATCTTCATTTCCGCCGGCGAGCACGATTTGAGCGACAACATCATCCACTTGGTGCTGGCAAAACTGCCGGATGCTCCGGCAGGCACCAAGGGCATTTCGCTGTTTATCGTGCCTAAATTCCTACCCGACGCCGAGGGCGCTGCGGGTGAGCGCAACGGCGTTTCCTGCGGTTCCATCGAGCACAAAATGGGCATCAAGGCCTCGGCCACCTGCGTGCTCAACTTTGATCAGGCAAAAGGCTTTTTGATCGGCGAGGCCAATAAAGGCCTCAATTGCATGTTCACCATGATGAACCACGCGCGCCTGGGCACCGGCATGCAAGGCTTGTGTCTGGGTGAAGCGAGCTTCCAGGGCGCGATCAAATACGCCAACGATCGCCTGCAAATGCGCTCGCTGACCGGCGCCAAAGCCCCGGAAAAAGCCGCTGACCCGATCATCGTCCACCCCGACGTGCGGCGTATGTTGCTGACCATGAAAGCCTTCAACGAAGGCAACCGCGCGCTGACTTATTTCACCGCGCAATTACTCGATGCCGCGCATCTGAGCGCTGACGCGACCGCGCGGCAGGACGCAGAGGACTTGTTGGCGTTCCTCACGCCGATCTGCAAAGCGTTCATGACCGACACCGGCCTGGAAGTGACCAACCACGGCATGCAGGTCTTCGGCGGCCACGGGTTTATCCGCGAATGGGGCATGGAGCAGCTGGTGCGCGACTGCCGGATTGCGCCGATTTATGAAGGCACCAACGGCATTCAGGCGCTGGATTTGCTCGGGCGCAAAGTGCTCGGCAGCCAGGGCAAACTGCTGCGCGGGTTCACTAAAATCGTCCATAAGTTCTGCGCAGCGAATGCCGAGCATCCGCAACTGGGCGCGTTCGTCGCGCAGCTCAATGGCTTGAACCAGCAGTGGGGCGAAGTCACTACGCAGATCGGCATGGCGGCGATGAAGAATGCCGACGAGGTCGGCGCCGCGTCGGTGGATTATTTGATGTACAGCGGTTACATCATCCTCGGCTACTTGTGGCTGCGCATGGCGCTGACGGCGCAGCAACAGTTGGACGCGGGCAGCGGCGATGCCGATTACCTGCGCGGGAAACTGGCGACGTGCGAGTTTTACTTCAAGCGATTGCTGCCACGCGCCGCCGCGCATCGGGCGGCGATCGAGGCCGGGAGTGATTGCTTGATGAAATTGCCGGCGCAGATGTTTGCGCTTTGATGGCGAGCCCATGAAAAGCATCGCGGGCAAGCCTTGCTCCCACAGGTTCAGTGCCGTTCGCAAGTCTGCATTGGCTGAACGCTTGTGGGAGCAAGGCTTGCCCGCGATTGCGATTCAGCAGACAAATCGCAGTGACTAAAAATTACAAATCGGTCATGAGCTGACCCTATGTGTCGTAAAAGTTGTTGGGTTACACTCGGGCCCAACGAAAACACATTTCCTGTGAATCACCTGTTTAGATCCTGCGAGGTTTGCCATGGCTGACTACAAAGCGCCCCTGCGCGATATGCGCTTCGTCCTCAATGAAGTGTTCGAGGTCGCCAAGCTCTGGGCCGAACTGCCGGCACTGGCCGACACCGTCGACGCCGAAACCGTCGAAGCGATTCTCGAAGAAGCGGGCAAGGTCACCAGCAAAAGCATCGCACCACTGAGCCGTGCGGCCGACGAAGAAGGTTGCCATTGGGCGGACGGTGCCGTCACCACACCGGCAGGTTTCCCACAGGCTTATCAGACCTATGCCGAGGGCGGCTGGGTTGGCGTCGGTGGCGATCCGGCCTACGGCGGCATGGGCATGCCCAAGGCGGTTTCGGCGCAAGTCGAAGAAATGGTCAACTCCGCAAGCCTGTCGTTCGGCTTGTACCCGATGCTCACGGCCGGCGCCTGCCTGTCGATCAACGCCCACGCCAGCGAAGAGTTGAAAGCTGCGTACCTGCCGAACATGTACTCCGGCGTCTGGGCCGGTTCCATGTGCCTGACCGAGCCGCACGCCGGCACCGACCTCGGGATCATCCGCACCAAGGCTGAGCCTCAGGCCGACGGTTCCTACAAAGTCAGCGGCACCAAAATCTTCATCACCGGTGGCGAGCACGACCTGACCGAAAACATCATTCACCTGGTGCTGGCGAAATTGCCCGACGCGCCGGCCGGTCCGAAAGGCATTTCGCTGTTCCTCGTGCCGAAGTTCATGGTCAACGCTGACGGCAGCCTCGGCGCGCGCAACCCGGCGAATTGCGGTTCGATCGAACACAAAATGGGCATCCAGGCCTCCGCGACCTGCGTGATGAACTTCGACGAAGCCGTCGGTTACATCGTCGGCGAGCCGAATAAAGGCTTGGCGGCGATGTTCACCATGATGAACTACGAGCGTCTGGGCGTCGGCATTCAGGGCCTGGCGACTGGCGAGCGTTCTTACCAGAACGCCATCGAATACGCGCGCGATCGTCTGCAAAGCCGTTCGCCAACCGGCGCGCAAAACAAAGACAAAGTCGCTGACCCGATCATCGTCCACCCGGACGTGCGCCGAATGTTGCTGACCATGAAGGCCTCGAACGAGGGCGGTCGCGCGTTCTCGACCTACGTGGCGATGCAACTGGACACCGCGAAGTTCAGCGAAGACCCGACCACACGCAAACGTGCGGAAGATCTGGTGGCGTTGCTGACGCCAGTGGCCAAGGCGTTCCTCACCGATCTGGGCCTGGAAACCACCGTGCATGGCCAGCAGATTTTCGGCGGCCACGGCTACATCCGCGAGTGGGGCCAGGAGCAATTGGTGCGCGACGTGCGCATCACGCAGATTTACGAAGGCACCAACGGCATCCAGGCGCTGGACCTGGTCGGGCGCAAGATTGTTGGCAGCGGCGGGGCGTTCTATAACCTGTTCGCCGACGAAATCCGCCACTTCACCGCAACGGCCAGCGCCGATCTGGCGGAGTTCACCAAGCCGTTGAACGACGCGGTAACCACTCTCGATGAGCTGACTTCGTGGCTGCTCGACCGGGCGAAAAACAACCCGAATGAAATCGGCGCGGCGTCGGTCGAGTATCTGCAAGCGTTTGGATACGTTTCCTACGCCTACATGTGGGCGTTGATGGCCAAAGCGGCGTTCGGCAAAGAAGCGCAGGAAGATTTCTACGCCAGCAAGCTGGGCACCGCGCGGTTCTACTTCGCCCGTCTGCTGCCGCGTATCCACTCGTTGAGCGCCTCGGTGAAGGCTGGCAGCGAGTCGCTGTTCCTGCTCGACGCTGCGCAGTTCTGACCATGTAAAGTCATGTAAGCAATCTCTTACATGACGTGCTGCTGTTCTCCCATTGGCGCCGATTGGATCCACAGTTAATCTACTTCACATGGACGTCGCGCAGGAAGCGCAAAGCAACAACAGGGACACGTAGGATTCTGCCAGGACGGCGGAGTGAAATGGATGTCAGGGAAACAGTCTGCAAAGCCCCGCTTCGGCGGGGTTTTCTTTTGCCTGCAGAAAAGTGCCCGGCCCAGCTATCAGGCCGGTTTCGCCGGGCCGACCGAGCGATCTTCCGGTCCGTTCAGCACTTCCTCCAGCAACGTCTGCAACAGCGCCAACGAGGCCTGCTGCCGTTGCACATCTCGACAGACCAATCCGACGTTCAGCGGCACCCGCGGTTCGGTAATCGGTTTCCACAACAGTTCATGCTTGCCCAAAGCTTTTTGCGAGCGCCCCGGCAGCACCGTCGCCAGCCGGGTATGCGGCAAGCTGTCGAGAATGCCCGCCATGTTGTTCAATTCAGCTTGCACCTGCGGCCGCCGGCCGAGATTGGCCAGTTGCGTTTGCCAGATCTGCCGTAGCTGAAATTCCTCGCCCAGCAGCAACATCGGCAGCTCGGCCGCCTGACTCATCGAGACTTTCTTGAATTCCCGCAACGGATGCTCCGCCGGGATGACAAGCGTCAGTTCATCTTCGTACAGCAGCACGCCATGCAGCCCCGGCTGACGCGGCGGCAGATAGCTGATGCCGATGTCCAGCGAACCGTTGAGCAGGCGCCGCTCGATCTCCAGGCCGGTCAATTCGTAGATCTGCGCGACAAGATGCGGCTGCGCCTTGCGCACCCGTTCGAGCATTTGCGGAACCAGACTGGTGTGCACCGTTTGCAGCACGCCAATCGCCAGTGTGCGCAACGCCTGGCCCTTGAAATTGCCCAGCGCTTCGCGCGCCCGCTGCATCCCATCCAGCAGCGGCAGCGCGTGGTTGTACAGCGTGTGCGCGGCCAACGTCGGCAACAACCGTTTGCTGCTGCGCTCGAACAGGCTGACATCGAGGTTTTGTTCGAGATGGCGGATCTGTTGCGACAGCGCCGGTTGCGAGATCGACAGTCGCTCGGCAGCCCGGCCCACATGGCCCTCTTCGTAGACCGCGACGAAATAACGCAGTTGCTTGAAATCCATAAGTAACACTTATCGAAAATGCTGTGAAATCGAAATGGCTCACGGCCGTGCCGGCGCCTAGTCTAACCGCATTCACAAGGCTTACAGGGCCGGAAAGCGCGATGAATAGCGTTTGCAGCGATGGTGTTTACATAGGTTTTTACACAGACACGGCAAAACACCTCAACGGAGGTTTTTTGCAATGAATCTGTTCAATTTGCGCCGCAGTACAGCCAGCCCGCGCAGCCTCGACGACTTGGCGATGGACGCGTCCAAACCGACTTGCAACGACAACCTCTCCAGCGAGTGCCTGATGCCCAGCGTCGAGCGGCCGAAGCAGATATTCGTGCGTGGGCAGGGTTCGTGGCTGTGGGACAGCGACGACCGCGCGTATCTGGATTTCACCCAGGGCGGCGGCGCCAACAGCTTGGGCCATAGCGCTTCGGTGTTGGTCAGGGCCATTGCCGATCAGGCTCAGGCGCTGATCAATCCAGGTTTCGGCCTGCATAACCGCGGCATGCTCAACCTCGCCGAGCGTCTTTGCCGCAGTACCGGCAGCGATCAGGCGTACCTGCTGAACAGCGGCAGCGAGGCCTGTGAAACGGCGATCAAACTGGCGCGCAAGTGGGGCCAGCGCTATCGCGGCGGTGCTTCGCGGATCATCGTTGCCAGAAATGGCTGCCACGGGCGTAGTCTCGCGACGATCTCGGCGTCGGACAGTTCCAGCCTGACCAACCTCTTCGAACCGCGACTGCCGGGGTTCAGCCACGTGCCGTTCAACGACCTGCCGGCGATGCACGCGGCGGTAGACGCGCAAACCGTGGCGATCATGCTCGAGCCGATCCAGAGTGATGCCGGCGTGATTCCCGCCGACCCGCATTACCTCAAAGGCGTCGAGCGCCTCTGTCGCGAGCTCGGAATTCTGCTGATCCTTGATGAAGTGCAAACCGGTATCGGCCGCTGCGGCAGCTTGCTCGCGGAACACTCCTGCGACGTACGCGCCGACATCGTTGTGCTCGGCAAAGGGCTGGGCGGCGGCGTACCGCTGGCGGCACTCCTGGCGCGCGGCAAAGCGTGCTGTTTCGACCTCGGCGAAATGACCGGCACCCACCACGGCAATGCGCTGATGACCGCTGCCGGCCTGGCAGTGCTCGAAACCGTGGACGACAAAGGCTTCCTCCAGCACGTCGAGGAAACCGGCCAGCATCTGAGTGAAGGTCTGCGGCGTTTATCCCATCGCTATGCTCACGGCGAACTGCGCGGACAAGGCCTGCTCTGGGGACTGACCTTGTCAGAAGATTCAGCGGACGCCGTAGTCAAAGCGGCGCTCTACGAAGGTTTGCTGCTTAACGCCGCGCAACCCGACTGCCTGCGCTTCACCCCGGCGCTCACCGTCAGCAAAGCCAACATCGACGAAATGCTCCTGCGCCTGGCCCGCGCCTTCTCCCGCGTGCGCACCGCGCAACTGCAATGCCGCAAAGGGATTGCCGTCTGATCAGAACCGCCCTACACGAATTTCCGAACCGTCTCGCGGTAATAACGCATCGCCCCATGCCTGATTCTTTTGGCGTGGGGCGTTTTTTTTCCGCTGATTCATCGAGATACTGGCATCAGGACACGATTCGGAGTGAACCCTGACGAACGGCGCAGGTCGATTGGGTGTGTGGCTCACACGAGCCAACTTAATTCAGGAGCTGCCCCATGGACTTTATTCGAATCATCATCGCCATTCTGTTGCCGCCCCTGGGTGTGTTTCTGCAAGTCGGTTTCGCGGGTGCGTTCTGGCTGAATATCCTGCTGACGTTGTGCGGTTATATTCCTGGGATCGTGCACGCGGTTTACATCATCGCCAAGCGCTGAGTCCTGTGGCATGAAGTAGATTGATTTCGCGGGCAAGCCTCGCTCCTACAAGGCTTTGCGCCATCCCTGTAGGAGCGAGGCTTGCCCGCGAATGGCGCGACTCGCTCTCAATCGGTTGATTCAATCACCCGCCGATAAAACAACCACTCCTGTTCCAGCGCATGTGCCTGGTTCCCGGCCTTGCGGAAGCCATGTCGCTCGTCCGGGTAATAATGCGCCGCCACCAGAATGCCGTTGTCCTCCAGCGCCGTGACCATATCGCGGGTCTGCTGCGGAACCACCACCGCGTCCAGTTCTCCCTGAAAGAAAATTACCGGCACACTGATGTTTTTCGCGTGCAATAACGGTGTGCGCGCGGCGTAGCGTTCGGCGTCTTGCTGCGGATCGCCGATCAGCCAGTCGAGATAATCGCCTTCGAATTTGTGCGTCGCTCTCGCCAACGCAACCGGATCGCTGACGCCATAAAGGCTGGCGCCAGCGCGGAAAACCTGGTGGAACGCCAGCGCGCACAGCGTGGTGTAACCGCCGGCACTGCCGCCGCGGATGAAGGCTTTTTCGCCGTCGATCATTCCGCGTTCGGCGAGATAGGTCACCACCGCGCAAGCATCCTCGACATCGACATCGCCCCAACTCAAGTGCAGTGCCTGGCGGTATTCGCGGCCATAACCGCTGCTGCCGCGATAGTTGAGGTCGGCCACGGCAAAGCCGCGTTGTGCCCAATATTGAATGCGCGGGTCGAGCATCGGGTAGCAGGCTGACGTCGGGCCGCCGTGGATGAACACCACCAGCGGCGGTTTCGCTTCGCCAGTCATGGCCGGATAGAAGAAGCCATGCGCCTCGCCCGAACCGCTTGGGTAACGCAGGGTTTGTGGACGGCTGACCTGTTCGGCAGGCAGCGGGGCGATACCGCCGGCCAGGGTTTTGACCGCGCCGGTGCTGCGGTCAATCGCGATCACTGCGGCAGAACTGATCGGCGAGGCGGCGATGCAGTAAATGCACTTTTCATCCATCGCGAGACTGCGAAACCGCGTGTAATCCCCGGTGAAATCTTCAGTGACATCACCGCGAATCTCCAATCGGCCAAAGCCGCCCTCGGTCCAGCTCGCCAGATAATTCTCGCCACCGAGCGGCAACCAAGTGCTGCCGCCCAATTGCCACGGCGCCGGTCCGTGATCGGCAGCGGCGCTCGCCAACGCGCTCAAGCCATCAGCCGACTCCGCCCATGGCTGCCAAAACCCGTTGCGATCGGTCAGGCAATACAAACGACCGCCCTGATCAAAACGCGGCTGCTGCAACGACTCTTCGCCAGCATCGCCCGCCACACAGCGCGGCGCGCCGAAACTGGCCTGATCCTCACGCTCGGCAACCATCAGGCGCGTTGCGGTCCACGGTTGGTCGGGCCGGCTCCACTCGATCCACGCCAGGCGCCGGGCGTCCGGGCTCAGCGTCGGTGCCGCATAGAAATCCGCGCCTTCGGCCAGCAGATGACGCGTGCCATCCGCGAGGTCGATGGCGACCAACCGATGCTGATCGTGGTTTTCTTCAACCGCCAACACTTGGCCATCAGCAAAATGCAGATCGCCATATCGGCACTCATTCGAGGTCAGCGCCTGCGGGGTCTCGCTGTTCAGCGACTGGCGATACAGCTGCTGGTCGGCCTCGTTGACGAAAACTACCCCGTCATCGGTCAGACAAAACGCGCCGCCGCCATATTCGTACACGCGGCTGCGCACGCTGAAACCTGGCGGCGTCATGCAGTGGGCTTGCCCGTCGCGCCAGTGCCAGATCCGGCAAGCGCCGTCCTCGGGACGGTATTCGTTCCAGAACAAGCCATGGCGACCGAGCTGCAATTCAGCAAAATCGATGCCGGCAGCGACAGCCTTGAGCGCGCTGAAAGGCTCAGCCTTTAGCGATGAGTCGTGAGTTTCGTTCATTGCGAAAGGCCAGTTGTTCAATGGTTTGAGTCGCGTGTTCGGCTTCTTCGCGGGCCTTTAGAATCACGCCGTGATGTTCCGATTTGCTGCACACCGGGTCGGCATTGCTTGCGTCGCCCGTGAGCATGAACGCCTGGCAGCGACAGCCGCCGAAGTCCTTTTCTTTCTCGTCGCAGGAGCGGCACGGCTCGGGCATCCAGTCGTAACCGCGAAAGCGGTTGAAGCCGAACGAGTCGTACCAGATGTGTTGCATGGTGTGATCGCGCACGTTGGGAAATTGCACCGGCATCTGTCGGGCGCCGTGACAGGGCAGCGCGGTGCCGTCCGGCGTGACGGTGAGAAAAATACTGCCCCAGCCATTCATGCAGGCTTTCGGGCGTTCTTCGTAGTAATCCGGCGTGACAAAAATCAGTTTGCACGGATGCCCTTCGGCTTCCAGTTTGGCGCGGTATTCGTTGGTGATGCGTTCGGCGCGGACCAGTTGTTCCTGGGTCGGCAACAAACCGACACGATTGAGCTGCGCCCAACCGTAGAACTGGCAAGTCGCGAGCTCGACGAAGTCGGCTTCCAGCGCAATGCACAGCTCGATGATCCGGTCGATCTTGTCGATATTGTGTCGATGAGTGACGAAGTTCAGCACCATCGGATAACCGTGCGCCTTCACCGCGCGGGCCATTTCGAGTTTCTGCGCGAAGGCTTTTTTCGAGCCGGCCAGGAGGTTGTTCACCTGCTCGTCGCTGGCCTGAAAACTGATCTGTATATGGTCCAGGCCGGCCTTCTTGAAGTCGCTGATTTTCTGCTCGGTGAGGCCGATGCCTGAGGTGATCAGGTTGGTGTAGAAACCCAACTTGCGCGCCTCGGCGATCAGTTCTGCCAGGTCCTGGCGCACCAGCGGTTCGCCGCCGGAGAAACCCAGCTGCGCCGCGCCCATTTCCCGCGCTTCGCGAAACACCTTGATCCACTGTTCGGTGCTCAGCTCTTTGCCCTGCTCGGCGAAATCCAGCGGATTGGAGCAGTACGGGCATTGCAGCGGGCAGCGATACGTCAGCTCGGCCAGCAGCCACAGTGGCAGGCCGATTTCCGGTTTGGGCGGTAACTTGTCCGACACGGTGTCAGGCAAGTTCGATCCAGTGCTCAGCACGGGCGACCTCCATGAATTGCTCGATGTCTTCACCGAGCTCGGGCACACCGGGGAATTTAGCCTCCAGTTCGACGATGATCGCCGCGACATCACGTTCGCCGTCGATCAAACCGCCGATCAGCGCCGCGCTTTCATTGAGTTTGATCATGCCTTCCGGGTACAGCAGCACGTGGCCCTTCTGCGCCGGTTCGTATTGGTAGCGGTAACCCTGACGCCAGGTCGGGACTCTGCTGCGATCGAAACTCATAAGATGATTCCTTTATGCCAGACCCGTTGCTCGGTCACGCTGTGGTACGGCGGGCGATTGAGCTCATACGCCATGGTCATGGCATCGAGCATGCTCCAAAGAATGTCCAGTTTGAACTGGAGAATTTCCAGCATGCGCTCCTGGCCGGCCCGGGTGGTGTAGTGCTGCAAAGTGATCGCCAGGCCGTGCTCGACATCGCGCCGCGCCTGACCCAGGCGAGTGCGGAAATATTCGTAGCCGGTCGGGTCGATCCACGGGTAATGCTGCGGCCAGCTGTCGAGGCGCGATTGGTGGATTTGCGGCGCGAACAGTTCGGTCAACGAGCTGCTGGCGGCTTCCTGCCAACTGGCCCGACGGGCGAAATTGACGTAGGCATCGACAGCGAAACGCACGCCGGGCAGCACCAGTTCCTGCGAGCGCAACTGGTCCGGATCGAGGCCAACCGCCTGGCCGAGGCGCAGCCACGCTTCGATGCCGCCGTCTTCACCGGGCGCGCCGTCATGGTCGAGCAGGCGCTGAATCCACTCGCGGCGGATCTCGCGGTCCGGGCAATTGGCGAGGATCGCCGCGTCCTTCAGGGGGATGTTCACCTGATAGTAGAAACGGTTCGCCACCCAGCCCTGAATTTGTTCACGCGTCGCCCGACCTTCATACATCGCCACGTGATACGGGTGATAGATGTGGTAATAGGCGCCCTTGGCGCGCAGGGCGGCTTCGAACTCGGTGGGGGACATTGCGGTGTCAGTCATTTCGGTTCTCCGGGTAGGACCGGTGGATTCTTTGGTGTCGGGTCGGACGCTTTCGGGGGCGAGCCTCGCTCCTACAGGTTCTTCGCTATGCCCTGTAGGAGCGAGGCTTGCCCGCGAAGGGCCCTCAGCTACAACACAATACTCATCCCGTCATACGCCACTTCAACCTCACGCCGAGCCAGTTCCGCGCGCTCCGGTGAATCTTCGTCGAGGATCGGGTTGGTGTTGTTGATGTGGATAAGCACTTTGCGCTGCTTGGGCAGTTGTTCGAGCACTTCCAGCATGCCGCCGGGGCCGTTCTGCGCCAAATGGCCCATTTCCCGACCGGTACGGGTGCCGACGCCGCGACGCTGCATTTCGTCGTCATCCCACATCGTGCCGTCCACCAGCAGGCAATCGCTGCTGGCCATGATGTCCAGCAGCGACGCGTCGACTTTGCCCAGCCCCGGCGCGTAAAACAGTTTGCCGCCGGTGCTCAGGTCTTCAACGATCAGGCCGATGTTGTCGCCCGGGTGCGGGTCGAAACGGTGCGGCGAATAAGGCGGGGCGGCACTGCGCAAGGGCAGCGGGGTGAAGCGCAGGTTCGGGCAGGCCGGGACGCTGAAGCTCTGGTCGAGCTCGATGCGGTTCCAGTTCAGCCCGCCGTTCCAGTGGGTCAGCATGGTGAACAGCGGGAAACCGCTGCTCAGGTCTTCGTGGACCATGTCGGTGCACCAGACCTGATGCGGGCAACCTTCGCGCAGGCTGAGCAGACCGGTCGTGTGGTCGATCTGGCTGTCCATCAGGATGATCGCGCTGATCCCGGTATCGCGCAGCGCACGGCCCGGTTGCATCGGGGCGAAGCTCTGGAGCTGGGCGCGGATGTCCGGCGACGCATTGCACAGCACCCAATTCACGCCGTCATCGGAAATCGCGATGGACGATTGGGTACGCGCCTTGGCGTTCAGGCTGCCGTCGCGAAAACCGGCGCAGTTCACGCAGTTGCAATTCCACTGCGGGAAACCACCGCCGGCGGCGGAACCTAGAATCTGGACAAACATGGCCGCTCCATCATTTGAAAACCGAAAATAAAAACGCCTCGGCAAACCGAGGCGCTGTGACACAAGACAAACTTAGCGGCTTGCGAAGTACATGGTGACTTCAAAGCCGATACGCAGGTCGGTGTAAGCAGGTTTGGACCAGGACATAAAAGTGCTCCTTTCAGGTGGATGGGACAGCTGAGACCTATACATATAGTCCACCTCCAGCCGGAGATGTTCAGATAGTTAGGCGGCTATGTTACTCAAAATTACCGAGCGCTTGCCCGTGAAAGTTTGAGAAAGCTAATTGCAGCGCCCGTAATGATCATTTCGCCACTTGCCAAAGACCGCCGGGACACGGCGTGTTGGCGATACAGCGCCAACCGCCTGCCGCGTTATTCAGACGCTGGGCGGCGGCGAACAATTCGCCTCGGTCGATGGACAAAATGGTTTCACCAAGTTGCGAGAGGTAATCCGACGAGTGGCCGGCCAGTTTTGCCTGCCAAAGCAGTTCGGCCGCCTCCGCGCTCGGCAGCGCATCGATGTCGAATTGATCCGCGAGGGCTTGGCGTTGCGCGAGCCAGGAGTGATCGTCGAGGCCGCTGATCAGTTCTGTCAGTCCGCTGAGGAAATGTTCGATGTGCCCGAGCAATTCGCCCACCGCGACCGTCGGCGACTGCACGCCAAACAGCAAACCGGTCTGGCCATTCATCTGGCGCAATCCGCTGAACACCGCGTAACCCAGTTGCAGCTCGACGCGCAGGCGCTGGTAAAACGCGGTTTGGCTCAAATGCGCGAGCAAACGCCAAGCGGCTTCGTCAGTAATTTCCTGGGTAGCTGTAGGGCAAAACAGCAGCAGCGCCGCTTCGCTGGATTGGGTTTCGATGCAATGCCACACATGCTGCGAATGGAGCGATGGCGGCGCCGTCTGTTGAGCGTCGGCGATCCCCGGAATTCGGCTCAGCGCAACGCCCATCGCCGCTTGCGTCTGAGCCGACAAACCGACCGCCAAGCCATCCCAGCGTGCGCTCGACCAGATTTGTTGCAGATTATCTGAGACATCCGCCGGTTCCAGTCCGCACGCCGGCAGCGCTTTGAGCAGTTGCCGAATCGGCATCAACGCAGGACGGGTCGTTACGAGGCGAGGGAAATCGGCGTCAGGTTTCGTCAGTAGCGTCAGCGCGTACTCAAGGATTTTCGGCATCGGCTCCTGCAAACCGGTCATCTTCAGCAACCATTGGTTGCCCGACGCGTCGAAAGAAACCTCGACACCCGCCTGATGCGCGTCTTCACGCAGTGGTTGCAGGCTATTTTCGAGACTCGATTGCAGGCCGCTGTCCGCCGCCAACCGCCAACGCAGATAAATCGCGCCTGCATCGGTGTAGCCGGGCAATGCCTGGCTGAATTGCATCGGCGAGCGTTCACGGCGACCGCGCGAGCGATCCTGGGCGAACGTGCGCAAACCACGGTGGGCGCTGGTCTGGCCGCGAATCAGTCCGGCGTTGGCCGGTGCTGCGTCCGAGCGCAGGAACGGGTTCGCAGCGGGCAAATGCCACTGGCCGGTGAAGTTATCCACAGCGCCGATTTGTTGGAGGATGCTCTGGAGCGCTGCAACACCTTGTTCGGATAAAGCGCTTTCAAGCTGCTGACTGTCCCGCTGCGCTTGCTGCAAAGCGCCGCTGACTTGCTGTTGGCGCTGCAGCACGGCCGCGTACTCCTCGCGCAGTTCGCTGCTATTTTGCTGAGACGCGAAAAACCCTAGCCAATCCATCAGTTGCTCGCGTAGCGCACTTGGCGCCCCAGTGCTGATGAACTCGATGTGCAACAAAGCCTGTCCGGCGAATTGATACAGCGGCGCGGCTTTCAGGCGGTCAGCCAAACCTTGTTTTTGCAGTTCGGCGAGCAATCCGCCGGGTTTCGCGTTATTCAGCCAATGACACAAAAACGCCAATGCCTCGGTAGACGATTCCGGCAACCCGTCGAGGGCGAACAGCAGATCCACGCGACGCTCGCCGAGCTGTTGATAACTTTTATCCGCGGCCGCCATCAGCGGTGTTGGCGCCTGTTGCGGGGCTTTATCGCCCGGTGCGATAGCCGCGTCGAACGCCTGCGCCATCGCTCGTAACTGTTCAAGACTCTGCGGACCTACCAGACTCAGGGTCATCTGACCGGTGCGGTAAAACTGCTGATAGAAATCCTTTAAAGCCTGCTGAAACTCAGGCTGCGGCACCGGCAGGCTGTCGCGGTTGCCGGCATGAAAACCGCGCAATGGATGACTCGGCGACAGCCCGTCGAACAGCGAAAGTTGCTGTTGCGCGGTGGCGTCCTGGGACCAAGCGACGAATTCCGCGTGCAAAACCTCCCGT
The DNA here is from genome assembly GCF_002836905.1 of Pseudomonas sp. 43NM1. Classification (NCBI taxonomy): domain Bacteria; kingdom Pseudomonadati; phylum Pseudomonadota; class Gammaproteobacteria; order Pseudomonadales; family Pseudomonadaceae; genus Pseudomonas; species Pseudomonas sp. 43NM1. Next base: position 18,866 of record NZ_MKGS01000151.1, read on the forward strand.
TCCCGCGCCTGATCGTCCAGATTCATACGCGGGTGGGCGAGCATGTCCGACAGACGCTGCAATCCGCCGGCAAACGCCTGCGGCGACAACTCGAAAAAGAACTCGGTGGTGCGTTCATTGGTCCGCGCATTCACTTGGCCGCCATGCCGCTGGACGTAGGCCATCAGCGCCTCGTCCGTAGGAAAACGCTCAGTGCCCAGAAACAGCAAATGCTCAAGAAAATGCGCCAACCCGGGCCATGCCAGCGGCACGTCATGGCTGCCAGCGGCGACCCGCAAAGCGGCTGCGGCGCGCTTCAAATCGGGCGCGTGACGCAGCGTCACCCGTAGGCCATTGGCCAGGGTTTCAGTGTGAGGGCGGGGATGATTCAGCGCAGGCATGAGCACTTCCAGTACAGAGAAGCGCTAATGCTAGCGGATAACCGGGGCTCAGCGCTTGTTCAGCTCGCCGTAGAGTTCAGGACGGCGATCGATCAAATAGCGATTGGCCGCGCGCGAATCGAGCATCAATTGCCGATCCAGCTCGCCGACGATCAACGCTTCGTCCAACCCGGCCTGGGCGATACGGCTGCCATCCGGCGCGGCGATGCTGCTTTGCCCGCAGTAATGGATGTCGCCCTCGTTGCCACAATAGTTGGCGTAAGCCACGTAACACTGGTTTTCGAAGGCGCGCGAGCGGACGGTGACGTCAGCGACGAAGTCGTAAGGAATCATGTTCGCGGTTGGCACCAGAATCAGCTCGGCACCGGCCAACGCCAGGCGTCGGGCGTTTTCCGGGAACTCCATGTCGTAGCAGATCAGGAAGCCGATTTTCCAGCCATTGAGCTCGACCACCGGGAAATCATCGCCGCCAGCGCTGAACATTGAGTGATCGAGGTCGCCGAACAAATGCGTTTTGCGGTAGTTGCACACGCGTTCGCCGTGGGCGTCGATCAATTGCACCGAGTTGTAGATCTGGCCGTCCTCGGTGCGCTCGGGATAGCCATAAAGGATGGCAATGCCGGTGGTTTTCGCAATGCGCGCAATTTGCTGTGCCGACTCACCGTTGTGCACCTCGGCGAGAACGCTGACGGCATCCACGCCGATGTTGTAGCCGGTCAGGAACATCTCCGGCAACACCAGCAAGTCCGCGCCTCGGGCCTCCAGCGCCAGTTGATGCAGGCGATGCAGATTGCCGGCGACGTCCAGCGGCAACGGTGGACATTGGTAAAGGGCTACGCGCATGTCGGATTCCTCTTACTCGGGCAGGGCGATTGGCCCAATTTCGTTGAACACATCTCCTGGACCCGGGTTCTCGGCGTGAGTTTCACCGCCGAAGTGTTTCATGATGCCCCACACCGCGTTGAGCGAGGTCTGCACCGCGCCTTCGACCCACGCCGGGGTCCACGAAACGTCGTCGCCGGCGATGAAAATCCCGCGCTGCTCGGCTGGCATGTCGTCCTGCATGAAGTGCGCGTACATGCGCTGGTTGTAGCGGTAATGGCCGGGCAGGGCGCCTTTGAACGCGCCGAGGAAGTGCGGATCGGATTCCCAGGAAACGGTGATCGGGTCGCCAATGATCCGCGCGGCGATATCGACTTTCGGGTAGATCTTCTTCAACGAGTCCAGTGCCAATCTCACGCGTTTTTCCACCGGGTGCGGGAGCATTTTCAGCGCGTCACTCATCCACGAATACGACAGGCAAATCACGCCGGGCTTGTCGTCGCCGTTGTCGAACAGATAAGTGCCACGGGTCAGGCGATCGGTGAGGGTCATGCTCATCAGGTCGCGGCCGGTTTCCGGATCTTTGTCTTTCCAGAACGGGCGGTCGACCATCACGAAGGTTTTTGACGACTGCATGTAACGGGTGCGGTCGAGGGCCATCCACATCTTTTGCGAGAACAGGGTTTCATCGCATTCGATCTGCGTGGTCAGCAACCAGCTCTGGCAAGTGGTCAGTACCGCAGCGTATTCGCGGCTGTCGCCATAGTTGTCGGTGACGGTGAAACGGCCGTTCTCGGCGTGGGCGATTTTCTTCACGCCCGAGCGCGGCGCGCCTCGGTGCAGCGAGCTGAGGCTGGTGCCTTGCGGCCAATGCACGCAGCGTTCCGGCACATGGCGCCAGATGCCCAGCGGCACTTGCTCGACGCCACCGACGACCAGATGCTGATGGTCGTCGCAGTTGGTCATCACCACGCGGAAGATTTCCAGCATCGAATTGGGGAAGTCCGAATCCCAGCCGCCGGTGCCGAAACCGACCTGGCCAAACACTTCGCGGTGATGGAACGACAACTTGGCGAAGGCTTTCGAGGTCGCGACAAAGTCGTAGAACGTGCGGTCATCCCACAACGGCACCAAGGTGTTCCACAGTTCTTTGAGGCGTGGCACGTCACGGTCGCGGATCGCTTGCTGGATCTCTTTGTAGCGCGAGCCGTCCTCCAGCGCGTCCGCCCAGGCGTCAGCCACTTCCTGAAACAGTGCAGGAAGATCCGCCAGGCTTTGGGCGTAATGAGTCTTGCCTTCGAGGTCGATCACCGTGCTGCCCGACGCCGGGGTCAGTGGGTTGGGGAACGGTTTGGTTTCGAGGCCGAGTTTGTCGACGTAGTGATAAAACGCCGTGGAGGACACCGGAAAACGCATGCCGCCGAGCTCGGCAACGATGCCTTCCGCGCCATTGAATGCTTGCGAGCGCAGGCGCCCGCCCATTTTCGAGGCTTCGTAGACGACCGGTTTCAGCCCCAGTTTCATCAGCTCGTAAGCCGCGACCAGACCGGCGATCCCGCCACCAACGATCGCCACTTCGGCGCCGTGGTTATGCTCGGGAATGCTGCCGAGGCCGGCCGGGTGCTCGATCCAGTCGTCGAACGCGAACGGAAAGTCCGGGCCGAAAATGGTGATCGGTTTCTTACCGTCTGCAGGATGGCGATTGTTCTTGTTCATGGCTGACCTTGCTGGCGACCCGACGCGGAATGCGCGTCTGAGTATAGGAAAAGATGCCAGCCATTCTAGACAGCGCAGAACACGTTAATAAGACGCAATGTGTCGTCGTTTTGCTAATCAGCTGTGCTTTGTGACGAGCGATTCATGCGATCTGTAAGTAAGCAGTCTTCAACATCATCGTTTGCTGACAATCCGCTATCGCGAGCAGGCTCACTCCTACAAGGGCTGATCCACATATCCCTGTGGCAGCAGAGCAGGCTCACTCCTACAAGGGCTGATCATATAACCCTGTGGGAGCCGAGCTTGCTCGCGATGAGGCCCGCCCAGACCCTGCAAAACCTCAGAGCCCAACCTAAACCGGCTGCCCCCGATCAATCTTGCTGCTCAAGATGATCGACGTCGTGGTCTTCTCGACCCCATCCACGCTGCCGATCTGATCCAGCAACTGATCCAGCTGCTCCGGCGAATCAGTGCGCAACCACGCCACATAATCAAATTCGCCACTCACCGCACACAGTTGCTGCACCTGCGCCATCGCGCTCAAACGCCGCAACACTTCTTTGCCGGACCGCGGTTGCACAGTAATCCCGACATACGCCTGCAACCCGCCATCAACCACGCGTTGCCCCAGGCGCACGCCGTAACCGGTGATCACCCGCGCCTTTTCCAACCGCGCCAATCGCGAGGTGACAGTGGTGCGCGCGATGCCCAGTTGCCGCGCCAGCATGGCGACACTTTCGCGGGCGTTGATTTGCAGGGCGGCGATCAACTGGCGGTCAATTTCGTCTAGCACGGGCGGGCGAGTGTCGGGCAAAGGGGCGGCTCCAGCAGCATGAAAATCAGTGGTCAGCATGTTACAGCCACATCCTGCAGTGCGCTCGCGGCGGTTGATTGATCATCTTTTGTACCATTCAGAACATTTTGCCTGCGACAAATTGTCATAAGTAACTAGGTAGTACATAATTTCGCGCTTGTCACACATTGGAAAACTTTCGAGATGAGTAATTCTGGGGCTGCCGCCAGCAGCAAATGGTTGCTGTTGGGGCTCGGTGTCCTGATCGCGTTGATCGGGCTGGGCCTGGCCGGTGGCGGTGCTTACCTGGCAACGTTGGGCGGCAGTTGGTACTTCCTGCTGATGGGCCTGGCGATGCTCGTTTCCGGGGTGCTGATCGCCCGGCGCCAGCCGCAAGGCGCCTGGCTGTACGGCGTGGCGCTGATCCTGACGGCGATCTGGGCGGTGTGGGACAGCGGTTTGGATTATTGGCCTCTGGTGTCGCGGGTGCTGACTTTTGCTGTGATCGGCTTGGTCGTTGCGCTGATTTATCCGACGCTGGCTCGCGCTTCCGGCGCCACCGCAGGGCGCGGTGCGTACGGTTTGGCGGGCATTCTGGGCATCGGCGTGGTCGCGACGCTGGCCTACATGTTCGTGCCGACCCACGTCGTCAAGGCCAGCAGCGAACCTGCGGTGACTCCGGTAAAACCGGGCACCGAGCAAAAGGATTGGGCGCATTGGGGCAACACCACGGCCGGCAACCGCTTTGCAGCGCTGGACCAGATCAACAAAGGCAATATCAACAAATTGCAGGTCGCGTGGACTTTCCAGACCGGCGACATTCCGCAAAGCACCGGCGCTGGCGCTGAAGATCAGAACACGCCGCTGCAAATCGGCGACACGGTCTACACCTGCACCGCGTACGGCAAAGTCTTCGCGCTCGACGCCGATACCGGCGCCCAGCGCTGGAAATTCGACCCGCAAAGCACCGCGCCAAACTGGCAACGCTGCCGTGGTCTGGGTTATTCCGAGACGCCGACGCCGACGCCGACGCCGACGCCGACGCCGACGTCGACGTCGACGTCGTCGGAAGCTCAACCCACAGCCTGTGCGAAACGTCTGTTTCTGCCGACCGGCGATGCGCGTCTGATCGCGATCAATGCCGACACCGGCAAGCCGTGCGAAGACTTTGGCGACAAAGGCACGGTCGATCTGAAAACCGACATGGGTGAAGTCAAACCCGGTTACTTCCAGCAAACCTCGGCGCCGCTGGTGGCGGGCGACGTAGTGATCGTGGGTGGGCGCGTCGCGGACAACTACTCGACCGGCGAACCGCCAGGGGTCGTCCGCGCGTATGACGTGCGCAGCGGTGAACTGGTGTGGGCCTGGGATCCGGGCAATCCGAACATCACCAAACGCCCGCCACCCGGTGAGACGTATACCCGAGGCACGCCGAACGTTTGGTCGGCGATGTCCTACGACGCCAAACTCGGCCTCGTTTACTTGCCAACCGGCAACGCGACGCCGGACTTTTTCGGCGGCCAACGTACCGAATTCGACGACAAGTGGAACTCGTCCATCGTCGCCATCGACGTGAAAACCGGTCAGGTGCGCTGGCACTTCCAGACCACTCACCACGACCTCTGGGACTTCGATCTGCCGGCGCAACCGCTGCTTTACGACGTGCCGGACGACAAGGGCGGCACCCAGCCAGCCTTGGCGCAAGTGACCAAGCAGGGCGAAATCTTCCTGCTGAATCGAGAAACCGGTGTGCCGATCGCCAAGGTTGAAGAACGCCCGGTGCCACAGGGCAACGTGCCCGGCGAACGCTACTCGCCAACCCAGCCGTTCTCGGTCGACATGCCGTCGATCGGCAACAAAACCCTGACCGAATCCGACATGTGGGGCGCCACGCCGTTTGACCAATTGATGTGCCGCATCCAGTTCAAAGGCATGCGCCACGAAGGCGTCTACACGCCGCCGGGCCTGGACCGCGCGCTGCAATTCCCGGGCTCGCTGGGCGGGATGAACTGGGGCAGTGTTTCGGTCGATCCGAACACTAACTATATGTTCGTCAACGACATGCGCCTGGGCCTGGCCAACTACATGATCCCGCGCGACAAAATTGCCGCCGGCGCCAGCGGCATCGAAATGGGCGTCGTGCCGCAGGAAGGCACGCCGTTCGGTGCGATGCGCGAACGCTTCCTTTCGGCGGCCGGTATTCCTTGCCAGAAACCACCGTTCGGGACCATGTCGGCCATCGACCTGAAGACCCACAAACTGATGTGGCAAGTTCCGGTCGGCACCGTGCAAGACACCGGCCCGCTGGGTATTCGCATGCATTTGCAGATCCCGATTGGCATGCCGACGCTCGGTGCTTCGCTCGCGACGCAGTCCGGGTTGCTGTTCTTCGCCGGGACGCAGGATTTCTACCTGCGTGCGTTCGATACCGGCAACGGCAACGAAATCTGGAAATCGCGTTTGCCAGTGGGCAGTCAGTCCGGGCCGATGACCTACGTTTCGCCGAAAACCGGCAAGCAATACATCCTGCTGACCGTGGGCGGCGCACGCCAGTCGCCGGACCGCGGGGACTACGTGATTGCGTATGCGTTGCCTGAGTAAGGGCTGATCCGCAGGGGTGAAAAAGCCGCGCAATTGCGCGGCTTTTTTATGTGTGATCGAACGCTGAATCAGCAGCCAGGCACGGGTAATTCCGAGCCGATAGTGACGGCTGTCACCTGCACCGCTTGGAAGCTTTTCTGCGCAGGCGCATCAAAAGTTCGTTCGCAGTTGAAGCGGTTATCCGTCACAAAGTCTTCACCCTTGGCTTTGGCGATGCTCGCCCGCCATTCGCTGGAAGCCTCCAGTGCCGGATCACTGACTAACACAACTTCCAACAACACCTGACGGGAGTTCACCGCGCGCGGTCCGTCCCACAAGGCGTAAACAGACGGATCCGCGGCGTTACCGCACATGGCCAAACAGTCAGCGTAGAAACTGATATCGCCCGCCGCTTGTTGAAAGCTGCCGAAAGTCAGCGGCTTGTTGGCGGCAGGCGCAAACGAGTCACCCACGAACGACTTTAAGTCAGCCTGGCACTTGGGTGAAAGCTCCATGCGCAGGGCGCTGATCGTGCCGCCACCTGCGGTCGCAGTGATTTCGCAGCCATCGACCTGATAGGAATGTTGATCACCTGTGCTTTCGCGCGCGATGCCGGCGATCGATTCGAAATAGCGCAAGTTGGTGCCGAGCATTTTTCCGTCGAACACCTCGGCGACGCTCGCCTTGGCCTGAGCCATTGCAGGGATTCCTGCAGTAACCAGCGCGGTGAGCAGGCCTGTGAGGATGGCGGTTTTCATCTGCAAATCCCTTTTGTCACGATTGAGTCGAACAGTTCCTTCGACGACGAAGCGCGACCATAACCAAAATTGATGGTAAATGGCCAGCCCTCAGTGACTGTTCAATCGACACGTGCGCCATTTAAGATTTGGATTGCGCTGTTCAGCCGCTGATCACCTTCGCAAACCCCATGATCGAGCGGCGAGTGACATCAACCCTTCAAAATCCCTTTTTCGGCTCATCGGATGTGCATCGGCTTTTGCTTGCCGAGACGTTGATGTAACGAAACGGTTAATGGTTGGTTTAAGTGCGTGGAGGGCGAGGATCAGACACAAAAAAGCCGCGTGATTACGCGGCTTTTTATGGATCGAAAACCATAAGATCCGATTGCCGGACTAGAGCAGAATTACTGAGCGTACCTCTGCGCGAAGGAGGAAATTGCTTCGGTAGCCTGGTAATCCACTAACTGAAGACCACGCTCTTGAATGCTAGCCTTGGCAATTTGCACTGCTTTGCGATGTCGTGCAGATTCGTTTTCCGCTGGGGCAGACACAGGTATAAGTACGTTCGTTAACCGAATGATACCTTCCTGTTCAGCGCGTACGAATTTCATTAGCCACTGGTCGCAGTGGTCGAGTATCGCACTCGGCTCTGACTGATCAAACGCCAAGGGTTTGATGGCGGCCACTGTGTCAGCCCGGTGAACCAGAGGCAGATGCAGTTTTGTCAGGTCACCAATGAGTGTTTCGTCGCGAAAGCTGCGAATGGATGCTTCCAAAAACATGGTGCGAATATCCCGAACCATTACTTCTTCGCAGCGATCACGCTCTATGCTTTGGCGCTCAATGTAGCGACTAAAGAGTGTGGCAAGAGTTTTGTCGAAATTATCCACCAGGATCGAGCGCATGGGGCTGAAGCGAATCATTGACTCCTTCGGTTCCGTCAAGAAGCGAAAATGATTAACGATCTGCAGCTCTTGAGCTTCTGCGGTCATGAGGCGGACGCTATCTAATTCGTTCTGAGCTATCTCCATCGCCTTGGCGAAAAGGGTATTGCACTCGAAGAAATGATTGACCCGCTTCAGATTTTTACGGGCAAGTCTGTACTCCATGCGCCCGATAGCCGGGGCCGAAAGAACAATGCCAACATTGGCGAATTCTTCGGTTTCGGCAAACGGCGCGAAGCGCACGATGCTGTAAAGGCAGGTGTATTTCATTGCAGGACGCTCCAGAAGTCGTCCGAGTGGCAAAGCATCAAGTTGCTTTCGATTTCATCGAGCAGAATGTCGAGGCCCGTTTTGCCTATGCTTTCATGCCAATCATCAGGTATGTCCAAGCATAGATCACGGAATCGCGAAGTAGTGTCGTGCATCCGTTTGCTGTATTCAACTTGGTCGACCAAATCAAGTCTCCATTCCCGATTGCTGGGACCGAAGACATGGCTCGCAACGAAGTCTTGACCATCCAACGGCCATTGAAACGCCTGATTATGGTCAATCAGCTGCAGCTGATTGTCTATTCCACACATCAGCAGGTTCGGGCGGCCACCTAGGGGACCTAATTGCCGATCACCGTTACCTACCCAGTAATCGAAGATAAAAAGCGCTTTCTGCAGGTCGCTCGGGACTAGCCACATTTGTGAGTACAAAAGGTCCGCAGCGTCTGCGACGTAGGCGAGCGCGTAACTGTCCCCAGGTCCGAGGTCGATCCGTGCCTCCGCGTTATAGAGCAATAGCGCCGGGTCAACGTGGATGTAACCATGCTCTGGAATAGGCAGTCCAAATTGTGCTGCGAGGCGAGCACACAGTAGCTCGGCAATGCGCTCCTTAGGGGGCAGTTCCAATCCCTTCGCCACATAGTGCTTGTCATTACTGGCTCGGCACAGGAAAGGACGGGTCATCCCACCTTCCAATCGCCGGATAATTTCCACAGCTTCTATGTATTGCCTCGCGGCCATGCCGGTTTCCTTATAAATCAGCTGTCCGAACGATACTTGTCAGCGTCGTATCGCGCCATGGCCTGAGGAGCTTTTGCAAGTCTTTTGATACTGAGACACGCGATCAAAGAAACCAAGACATCGAATACGAAAAAGCCGCGTAATCACGCGGCTTTTTTGTTTGGTGGGCCCACACGGACTTGAACCCTTATGTGGTATCCAAATGAACTGTGGTGGTACTGTCCGTCCGGTATGGAAAGCCCGTTCAATCCTATAAAAGCGGGGACTTAATTAGGATTTTACAGAGGGTTTGTTGTTTTTTCAAATGCCACTCTGGTGTTGTATTTGTATGGCAGTTGATAGCCTCAAAAATTGCCTAGGGTTAGCCTATGGGCTGGCAACGCTGATGCTGGGCTGCTGGGCTGCTGCGCTGCTGGGCTACAGAGGCTGGACGACAAGTCTGACCAGCATCTCTCGCTGCGCAGTTGTAGTTCGCTGCAATTTCCAACTGTCACCCCCATTTTTCCGGGCGCAATCAAAGGCACTTGGTGCGTTCAGGATTTCCTCGACCATTCATGCAAGCATCAAGGTCGTTCATTGACGCGTCTGTCAGCATCAGCATTTTCGATTACCTTCCGACCGTCCCAGTAAGCCTATGATGTCCACTCTGCACTGAACCGCTTGCTCGCGCTGACCTTAGCGTTTGAACAATCTGCCTGAGAGCACTGCATGTTTGAAGGATTCACACCACCCTTTTTTGCGTAAATTGCCAAACCGTCTATGCTGATGAGGCCAATCGCCATCACGCGATTGATCGTAGGTCAGGTCGACACCACCATCGCCTTGTCCCTCCAAAAACTCATTGAGCAGCGGCCAGTCAGGCGCCTCTGCCTGCACGGATGCCCCGTCATGATCGAGACGATTAGCCTCTCAGACATCGCAACATACAGCCCGGCCAAGCCCGAAAATATCGTCAATCTAAAGCCAATAAATTTCTTTTACGGGGCCAATGGTGCGGGTAAAACTACAATCAGTCGTCTCATTGAAAAGCCTAGTATCTCAGCAACTTCCAGCATCGCCTGGCTTAGAAATAACCCAATACCAGCGATGGTGTACAACAACGACTTCATTACCTCCAACTTCGCAGACTCCAAGGAACTTCAGGGCGTATTCACGCTGGGCAAAGCCGAGAAAGCCCAGTTAGATCGACTCCAGGATCTCCAAGCTGAAAAGAAGCGCCACGAGAAGTTAAAGGCGAATTCAACCGTCATGCTCGACGGTGAGGATGGTAAGTCTGGAAAAAATGCAGAGCTCGTTTCTTTAGAAGCAAAGTTGGTCGCCCGTTGCTGGGAGCAAAAAACTAAGCACGATGAGAGCTTCAAGGGTGCGTTCACTGGCTTGAGGAATAATAAGGAGGCTTTCAAAGCCAGAACTCTACAGGAACATTCTACCAATACTTCATCCTTGGTAGACCTCGCTGATCTTCAGGAGCGGGCTCTGGTATTGTATGGTGACCAACCCTCTAGAATGTCATCGGTTCCGAGTCTAGATTTGTCGCGCCTAATAGCTTTCGAATCAAGCCCAATCTTGGCCAAGAAGGTTATTGGCAAAGATGATGTCAGCATCTCCGAGATCATCCAGCGACTTGGAAACAGTGATTGGGTGCGGCAAGGTATAAAGTTTCTTAATCATACAAACGATCAGTGCCCTTTTTGTCAACAAAGCATTCCTCATGATTTTGAGAAAAGTCTCGCTGACTACTTCGATGAAACGTTCGAAGCGGATTCTAGAGCTGTCTCTACTCTGCGCGCCACTTACTTCCAAATTGCAGATGAATTGTTGGTTCAAGCGCGTGACCTACTGGCTTTTGAGTGTGTTCATCTGGAGAAAGACAAGATTGCTCTTGAGTTGCAAGCGCTTGAGGCAGTAGTTCTCGTGAATAAGGATCGAGTTGATAAAAAGGTTTCTAGCCCGAGTGCAGAGGTTGAGTTCGAGGGGTTGGGAAATGTTCAGCAGGGCATTGCGGGTATCATCGACGCCGCTAATTTGAAAGTTACCGAGCACAATCGTCTCGTAACGGGCTTCACTGCTGAGCAGAACAAGCTCACGGGTGAAGTTTGGAAGTATATTATTGATGCCGAGTTGAAGGCTGCGCTGGCCGACTACTCGGCTGATAAGTCTAAGTTGGTGAAAGCCATCGATGGCATCGCTACAAGCCGAGGCAAAGCGGATCAAAGCATTGCGGTTGCTCAGGTCGAAATCGATCAGATTGAAACAGAATTGACGAGCGTTAAGCCGACTGTCATTGCTATAAATAAGATACTGAAGAATTTTGGGTTTCGAAGCTTCTCGCTTGATCCGGCCTGTGTTGGTAATTCTTACAGGCTAATCCGCAGCGATGGTAAGGATGCCAAGCTGACCCTGAGTGAGGGTGAGAAGACTTTTGTCACTTTCTTGTATTTCTACCACCTGCTCAGGGGCAGCATCACGACCTCTGGGATCACCAGTGATCGCATAGTTGTTATCGATGATCCTGTTTCGAGTCTCGATAGTGACGTGCTATTCATCGTGAGTAGCTTGATCAAAGAGCTATTTGCGGAAATAAGGAAAAAGGATACTCATCTCAAACAGATTTTTGTCCTGACTCATAACGTTCATTTCCATAAGGAAATTACTTACGACCAACGGAGAAAGGCTGACTCGTCCCTTGGGGATGAGACCTTTTGGATCGTCCGGAAGCCTGGCGATTACTCTACCGTTGAGTTTCATGAATCAAATCCCATTCGGACTTCTTATCAGTTGCTTTGGGCTGAGCTGAAGAAAACTCCGATTCCGGCGCTTACGGTGCAAAACACCATGCGAAGGATTTTGGAGAACTATTTCAAAATTCTTGGAGGTGTAGACACATACCACTTGGTCGGGAAATTTGAAGGGCTCGAAAAGGTGCAGTGCCAGTCTCTAATCAGCTGGGTCAATGATGGTTCGCACTACGCACCTGATGAGCTTTTCGTGGCCATCGGTGACGGCATGGCAGCAAGCTACATGAGAATTTTTTTCAAAATTTTCAAAGCCGCTGAGCATGAGGCCCACTACAAGATGATGATGGGCGAGGATTATGTTGATCTTGATCCAGATATGCCCGAGGACGAACTGCAGGCTGTTGGTGGTGAGGACGAAGACCTCATAGGCAGCTTGGTTGGAACTCCAGAGCACCCCATACTCGTTCCTGGCCTAGATCCTGTTGAGGTGAACACTTTGGCTGAGGCGTCGGTACCGGCTTCGTCAGTCCCCTTGGCTGGGGGTGATCTTTCTGAATTAGATCCCGATATTCCCTTCTAGGATGCCTCATTGCTCAGAGGAGATATGGCGCACGCAAACAAGATTTTCTGTTGCGGTAGGTACTATTTATCTACCACAACATTGATGTGTGAATTTCAGGGTTGATTTCGGTAGTTTAACTACCAGTCTGCGGTTCTTGCCCCTGTATCCGTTCGAGCTGGCTGATCAAGTCGCGAAGTTCTTCTATCAGGCTGTTCTGCCGACTGAAAACTGACCCAAGTGTTCAACTGCTTCTGCTCAATTTCGGGCAAGAGGCCAGGATATAGCTGTCTTGAAGTTTTGATGTAGAAATGGATAGCTGCTGTGCATAGCGAAACAGGGGAAGGCCAGACGCAGCATCAGAGGGAGCAGAGGCGCAGGTTATGCCCATGGTTATCCGCTGGTTACCTAAGCTACCTACTTTTAGTTTTTAACATTCCACAAATCAGCCACTGTGGATTTGGGAAGCTGTAGCTTTTCCGCCGTCTCACGCTGGGTCATCCCGATCCTCCTGCACTCTTGAACTGCCAGCTGCTTTTCCAATCGGCTGTTTGCTCGAGACGCTAGTGCACCGTCCTCTACCTGGCTAGTTAGCTTTTCCAAGCCGCCCTGGCTTTTAAATTCCGCCAGCTCTTCCTCCACACATTCCAATATTTGCTCTGGCGTTTTGCCGTTATTAGCCACTGCGCGAAGTACCATCAAAGTCACAGTGTCAAGCCCAGCCGCTAAGGCGATCTCATCAAGCTTACTAAGTGTCACATCCGACTTGGCCCGCTCGATCCTAGACAAAAATGTACGGCCTGCTGCAGATGCTAGATCGCTCTGAGCGAGGTCTTTGGTGGCTCTGATAGCTCGTAGAGCGGCTGCTAAGCCTTGGCTCAGTGACATAGGAGTTCCTCGAAAGACGAGGATGTAGCCACGTTGCCTTGCCCGAATCGACGCTATATAGTGTTCGTCCGGGCGATTTCTTCCGAAGCCGGATATCGTTGGCGGCGGCAATCACTTACGTCAAGCGTGGGCTGCATCGGCACTGAACATATCACATGTATTGTCAGACGCTTTTTGATCGGATCTCAAGAGATGCCGGCAACCAACAAGGTGGATCCAAGCATCGGAGACGCCTCGACGCCTCGACGCCTCGACGCCTCGATGGATCGATGGAAGACCAGGATGAGAAAAATCGTCAGCGGTTCGACTGGAGGTCAATCACTGACCCATACGGGAAGGAAATTCGCGGCATGTTTATTTCACACGAATCTTATAGGGAAGGACGACCCGGTTTCCCTGGGCCAGGGCGAACCGCATGGCGAATGATGGAGGTTGAATCAATGCACCCTTGGTATTACGTCACCATTCAGATAATCGAAGGTGCCAAGCATCGCACCAAAAAGTTGATGCCAACAGACGCCACCTTACTGTCTGAATTACTGGCGCTGCATAGCCCGACATTCTTGGTTGAGGATGTTCAGGTCGTGACTGCACCATCGGTCAACGGCAGTACTTCAGAGCGGATGGAAAAGCTTGTTAGCTTGGTCATCGGATACGACCAAAGCGGTGAGTGCGTTTTGCTTCATACGGTTGCGAGCGGAGCAATTTACAGCAGCTCTCCCAATGGTGTGACTGATGCCAGGTTGCTCAGGGACACTCGAACGATCTACGAAGAAACGACGAGCGCTCATTCACCAGTTCAGGAATGCGCAGAGCACTGAACAGTACGGTGACCACGATGAAACTCAGAATCTACTCAGACCTGCACCGTGAATTTGCTCAATTCGATCCCGCTCCTAGCGATGCTGACGTGATCATCCTCGCCGGCGACATCGATCTCAAATCGCGCGGAGTGAAATGGGCGAATGAAACATTCCAGCGTCCTGTGATCTACGTGTGCGGAAATCACGAGTTTTACGGTGGTCACCTGGAGAACACGTTGCGCAAGATGAAGGAAGCAGCATCACCGCATGTCCACGTCCTCGAGAACGAAGTGCTGATCCTGAATCAAACACGTTTCCTGGTCACTACAGGGTGGACTGATTACTCGTCGACCGGAGATGTCGCTGCGGCGAAACGCGTCGCTTGGGAATGGATGAATGACTTCACCGTCATCAGAAAAGATGCAAGTTACCGGCGCATCCGCCCAGATGACCTCATCGCTAAATCAAAGTCAGCCTACGCATGGCTAACTCAAGAGCTGGATAAGCCCTTTGACGGCAAAACTGTTGTAGTCACGCACCACGCGCCAGCCATGGATCATGTGGGTGACGATCATTCCGGACACCTGATTGCAGCCTATGCGAACGATTGGTCAGAGCTGTTGGGTAAGGCCGATCTTTGGGTTTATGGGCATACCCACGTTGCAGCGGATTTCTTCAAGGAAGGGTGCCGAGTAGTTTCCAACCCACGCGGCTATCCGAACCAACAGACGGGTTTCGATCCAGATTTACTGATCGAGATTTGATGAGCAACCATTCAGCAGTGAGCCTCAGCAAGCGGAGTTTCGCTGCGAGCGAATTCGAGAGATTTATATGGTCACGTTAGAAGAAGTCACGCGCCTGCTTTACGGGGCGGGGGAAGAGATGCCTGGCTGGGAGGGTACCCAAGATGAGCTGATTGCATTGGCCGCAAAAGCCTTCCCTGGAAAAGCATTTTGCGTAGTACGGCAATGGAATTTGATCGACCTTACGGTTAACCCAGATGAGAAAGAAAAGCTCACTGGGCTCGGGCTACTTCCCATGACGCTATTCGCTCACGACATAGTCCTGGACAGCAAAGGCCGATTCCAGCCACAAATGTGGGTGCGCAGCAATTTCGGTGTGTCTTTCACTGAAGACTGCATGTTTGAAACCAACAGTACCGTTTACCTCCTCCAGGGCGCTGGTCAAAGAAAACCAGCAAGCCTGGCTGCCGCGTTTTCGATGAAAGTAGGCTGAGAAGTGATCACCGCTGAGAAATGGTCGATAAGGGCTGATGTCGATGTCTGAAGTAATTGAACTGGAGTTTCACAGCAAAGAACTGAGCGACTTCCAAATGAAGCGCTTAGTGAGGGCGAGTCTTCGAAAATACACGGTGCCAATAACTGCGTTCATCAGTGATGCAGTGATAGCAGAGGACACATGCATTGGTGTCTCGTTCGACCACATTGAGCGAGACGACGCGTATCGGCCTGCCGATGGCGCGATAGTTCGAACAGGGAAAATCCAGAGGTCTTGGAAGGAGGGGAGATTTTGGTTGCTTGAAACGCGAGAGGGCAATTACGTCGTCTGCAGCTTCATGCGAGATGTTGGCCGGCAAAGTTTCCTTGCGCTGCTCCGCTCCGGCGAACGCCTCTAATCCCCCCAGCTGTACTGACCTCTGAATTCGATGGAGCTCAATCATGCTCGATACGACTGACACAGAAAAGCAAGGCCGCCGCCTGAATGAGCTCCAACTGAAAAGAATCATTTGCGCCCAACAGTACCTCTACGACTCGCCGATCACCGGATATCTCAGCGACGCTGTGTTCGTAGGCAATACCTGCATCGGCATCATCTTTGATCACTCCAGGAAAGGGCCATACGAGCAGTTCCAGGACGGGCACATGATTCGAACGTCCCACATTCTATCTGTGCATAAAGAGGGGCGGTTCTGGGTTCTGACGACACTGAACAGCTTGTATGTCGTGACGAGTTTCAAGCGTCGGTTGGGCAGATCGACGTTCAAGAAATTGGATGCTTTTGGATGTCTGAAGGCTTGCGTCAGGTAGACGATACCGTGACGGTGCATTTGATTGACATGGAGAGGGCAGCCACATGGCAGATAAGGAATGCTGGACTGTTAGTCATGCGATGACAAATTTCGATGACCTGCTTGAGCAGGTGATCACGACTCGCCAGCCAGTTTTTATCCACGGTGAGCGACACGGCGCGGTGCTGATAACCCTGGAGGAGTGGAAATCCATTCAGGACAAAATCAGTTCTCGCGCCCCGTCTGAACCTTAAGCGTCAAACGCTGTGAGCGCCTTCCAACAAGCTTAGAAACGAGCTTAAGACACACGTGCTTTTTGGGTCAGTAACCGTATTCGTTCAGCAGTTTTTGCAGAAACTCACGCCGCCTTCCTGCGATGCACAGAATCAGGTAGGCGCTTACGCGAAAAGGCGACTGCAGCCGCGTTTAAGAACAGTGATCCTTTGCTCCAAGGTCTTGCACCTGGCTACAGCCCAGAACACGCGATGCGGAGGATTGGAAGCGGTTCGGGATGGTGACGACACCCCAGGTAGTCGCTCAGTTTTTGTGCGCAGTTCGAGAGCCGTGACTAAATTATTTGAAATTATGGCTCAGCAATAATTATGGCTGAGCCATAATTTTCAAGAGTTCGGGCATCAGCGGGTACCGATCGTTTTGATGAATTATGATCTCTGGTGTAGGTCGGCTTTAGGCTGGCGTACTCCGACTTCGACTCTGGATAGCGCCCGCTGGCTTGTGTTGAAGGCAGCAGACCTCTCCGGCTTGATCGCGCCACAGACCGCCGCGTGCCTCAGTGAGCTACTTCAGATCACCAGCGCCCATTAGTCACGAGTGGTTGATGGATACCAAGTCGACCAAGAATTCTTTGCGCGTGCGGTTTTGCGAGAGATTCAGCAGTGCACTCTCGGGGAAGGTGCAGAGCTCGGTCGTCGCATCTTGGCAGTCTTAGAACACCACTACCATATTCTCCATAGACGCCCGCACGGTAAAGGGAGTACTGCCATCGCAAGGATGGTCACCCAGCAACAATTCGCTCAGCTCAGGCTGCATCCGCACCTTTGGTCGCTTTCGAGAGGCCTGGCTCGGAAATACGAGGAGTATCAACGTTTCATCGATATGGATGATCACATAGGGAGGGTGCGTTTCTTGGTGCTCGCTAGTTCACACGCGAAGGCACGCTCGGCTTCGTCGACTTCATGCTTGGTGTATGCCACGAAGAGGTCGATTACATCGGCACAGCATTCTTCCGCCAAAACCTCCGGGAACGAGTACTGGAAATGTTCAAAACCAACCCGCAACTTTTGAATGCGGGGGTAAGGGCTAAGACGCCACAGGCAGTGCTAGCCTTACTGGTACAAGGCTGGCTTCCGGAAGATGAATTCAAGTCTTTTATCGGGCTTCCTCCCCAAGTCGCCAGTGATGAGCTGGACAGATTGAGACATCTTGGTGTTGTGGCGAATTCACAAGATTTTGCCGACAGGGTCGAACCAAGGTTGCCGCGATGGTTCGCCGAGGAAATCCTGCGGGGCCTTTAGCAACCGTTTGAGGCCGTAAATCCCATAAGCTCTTACGCGAAGGGCGATTGCCCAACTGTTGCTGGCATATCGCGGCGACCCCATTATCCGGCGTCTGACCATCAAGCTTCTTGAGCATTTCGTCCTGATAGCCCGGGGCGATAAAAGCGCATGCCTACACATGTAAGAAGGACTGGGAACGGAAAAAGAGCTATGGTTGGCAAACCCAATCAATCCCGGCGCAGATACGGAGGATGTTCGAGGAGAACCATGCAACAGGTTGACCAGACAGAAAAGGCCAAGCTGTGGCTCTCACAGTTCGATCAAGAACCGAACGACCGAGTGCTCGCTGAGAAGCTGTTGAGGTCGGTGAGCTACTGTCCTCTGCATGAGTTCAAGGACAGCCTGGTTAAACTCACCCGTCGCGTCCTGCCGTTTAAGCAACCGTCCGCGCTATTCATTGAGCGTGAGCTACAACCCACGAAAGCCAAGCTTCCCCCACCGCTGTACTACCAGAAAAAAATCTACAGCAAGCGCTCAAATAAAAAGCACCTGAGGGCTTACGGGGCAGCAATCCAGGCAATCAAGTCCATCAAGTACAAGACGCAAGACATCGGCAGCGAGGCATTGACTGCATGGATAGCCAATACTCTTTGTCGACAAAACTCCACTCGCTTTCTCCTGCAACCCACAGCAGACAATGTCAGAACCTCGAAGGTAAGAAATTTCGTAGTGCTCACTGACTTCATTGGCAGCGGTGATCGAGCGAGAAAGATCTTGGATGCCATGTGGGTGGTGAGCTCTATCCGGAGTTGGTACTCGGGCAAGTTCATCAAATTCTGGGTTTTAGCTTACAGTGGCACAGAGCAAGGCATCGCGAACGTTCGCAAGCACCGATTCGCACCAGAGGTTCATGTGGTGACGGACTGTCCGACCATCTACAATAGCTTCGGTCACGACAAGAACGAGATGCTCGCTCTTTGCCAAGTCTATGGCGCGCACAGTGAAAAACCGCTCGGCCACGAGAACACCGCAGCACTCCTGGCATTCGAGCATGGCGCACCGAACAACATGCCAGCGATATTCGTGTCTGAGAAGAACCGAGGCGCCAAACGCTGGGCACCGCTGTTCCCCAAACGGGTAACCGAACTTTACTGGCGCTCCACCGAGATCGACCAGGCTCCGCTCATTCTCAAAGCTCTCGACGCCTTGGGTGTTCCGGAGATCCAGGGTGCCCCCAGTTTTCGACGCGCAGGCAATCCTCACAAACTTGCGGTGATTGTGCTTCTCGCCTTCTCCCAGAAGAAAAGACAAGCAGCGGATCTACGTCGTCTGCTCCCCTTATCCTTGGATACACTTGTCCTTGCGAGCGAGAGAGCCGTCAAACGAGGCTGGATCACGGCGCAAGGCGCACTGACATTGTCAGGCCGAAGATACTTGCGAATGCTGCGCCGCGAGGGAGCCAAATTTTTTGTAGCCCCCAACCCCTTCGCTCCGTATCATCCGGAGCAGCTGAGGGCCCCGCAGTAGCGGAATCTAGTACCCTGCACGCTGTGCAGGACGTTAAAGGGAGCATATTTTGCTTTCCGTAGGAACGAGCTCACGCTTTCCGTTGGTTAAGAGCCTCAAAATCACGCAAACGAGGTCTTGCTATTTCGAGGCTCTCATCCGCCAGAGCGGAATCTAAAGGTAGATGAATCGCTGGAGCCCTCAGCACTATCTAAAAGCAGGACGTGCCGCCGGCATTCCTGAGGACGTTCTTCAGAACGCGGTGAGTATCGCCGCCCAGATGCATGAGGGATGTCCGCCTATCTTTTCCCTCAAGCACCTAGCCAACCTGACGAGCGTCCCCTACCCATTCCTGCACAGGACAATCAGCAGGACATATCAGACAGAAGCCTACACAGTGTTCAGGCTCCAGAAAGCCAATATCGGACATAGTCCTGATCGCTATAGGTACGTCTGTGCCCCAAGCCCTGAAATGCTCCGCACACAGCGATGGATTCACAAGCACATTCTCGCGTCTCTCAAGCCCCATCACTCAAGCTATGCGTACGAAAAACGCAACGGCGTATTTGAGGCGGCGAGTCTGCATTGCCAATGCATTTGGCTGATCAAGCTTGATCTCACCAATTTCTTCGAGACGATTCTTGAACCTCGGGTTTACAAGCTATTCAGATCGCTGGGCTATCAACCCTTGGTGGCCTTTGAACTCACCAGGCTGTGCACCCGTATCCGTCCAAGAGGAAATCCGGAAAACCGACTTTGGCGAGGCGAACTCACCGAAAACCTTCCCTATATAGGCTCAGCAGTAGGCCACCTTCCTCAAGGCGCAGCCACCTCACCGAAGATTGCAAACCTCGTCATGAAGTCACTCGACGAAAAACTCTACGAGTTCGCTTCTCTTAATGAGCTCACTTATACCCGTTACGCAGACGACCTGATTTTCTCCTCAACGAAGAGTTTTGATCGGGCCTTGGCATCGAAACACATCGAGACGATCAACAAGCTGCTACGCGACGAAGGTTTCTGGATAAATCGAGCGAAAACCAAGGTGGTCACCCCCGGAGCTCGAAAGGTTGTGTTGGGCCTGCTGGTCGATGGGGCCGAACCGAGGCTGACCAAGGACTACAAGAAGTACGTCAGCGACCACCTTTACTTCCTCTCCCGCCTTGATATCGATGCGGAGGCTCACGCCAAGCGAAAGAGATTCGACTCCGTCCAGGGCCTGCTCAACCACCTCAGCGGTAAGATCGCCTATGGCATCAGCATCGAGCCTAAATGGGGGGCAGAGCGAGGCACAAAGCTCAGGCAGATCTGCGACCGTTTATCACTCGACCACATACTCTTTCCCTGACTTTCTCTGGCACGCCCTCACACAGCGACAACCACTTCCACATCGCTGAAGAGGGCGGTAACTGAGGAATTATGTTAGGTTCCGGCTGCCGGAAAGACAGGTAGACTTTAGTAATCCCAGCGCTCTTCAGCTAACAACGAGCTATTCAACTCATCGCGATGCGCCTGCCATTGCGGTAAGTACCTATCCATCAGGCCGCGAAAGCGGTCGTTGTGGTGGCGTTCGATTAGGTGTAGTAGTTCGTGGACGAGAATGTATTCGAGGCACTGGATCGGCTTTTTGGCCAATTCCAGATTGAGCCAGACGCGGCGGGCGGCGATGTTGCAGGTGCCCCACTTAGTTTTCATCTTCTTGATGCCCCAAGCGTTCGCCTCAACCCCCAAGATCGGCTGCCATTTATCTAGCAGCGCGGGAATTAGTTTTTTCAGCTCGGCGCGGTAGAAGGCTTGCAGCAGTTCTTCACGCCGATCAGTACTGGTCTCTGGGCGCACGAACAAATCCATCGCGGCATTCCCCCGTAACGCGACTCGCATTGGTGTGCTGCCTTCGACTATGCGCAGGCGATAACGCCGCCCCATAAAGTAGTGGCTTTCACCACTGACCATGCGCCGCTGGGACTGTCGAGGCTGAGCTTGAAACTTGGCGCGCTGGCGTTTGATCCAGCCAAGTTTGCCAACCACCGCTAAGCGTACGGCATCGTCGCTGACGGCTAATGGGGCCGCCACGCGCACTCGACCCACAGGCGGATAAACGCCCAGATGCAGGTTTTTGATGTTCTTGCGCACCACCTCAACGTTCAGGCCGCTGACCGTGATGTTGTGGCTGTCAGTAGTCACGTTGGCTCGTTACCAGTTCTAGCAATTTATCCAACATCTTTTGGGCAGAGCCTGAGTGGTACTCACCGGCAAGTTCTGCCGCATCGTGGCCAGCTGCATCAAGAACCTCTTTAAGCGCTAGGCGCACCTTGCGCACCTTGAAGGCGTTGTTGCGCCAATCATCCTGACGGCTAGCCAGCACCGCGTTATCGACTGCTAACGCCAACCCTGCGTTTTTATCGAGGTTGTCGTACAGCGCCTGACGCGCCCCGGTGTTCATGGTCGATGGATAGCTATTGGTGCTGCTGGGGTTCTTAGCCTGCTTGGCCAGCTCAACAACCTCCTGCAAATACTCCTGGTAGCTGATGGCGTCTTCTTTGCGCTTGGCGATCAAGGCATCCAGCAGGGATGACATGGTCTCGTAATACTTCGGGTTGATCGGCGACTCATCGATGATCAGCTTGCGCACGTTGTTCTCGATGGTCTCTGCCACAGCCTCCTGGCTGCCGCGAATCCCCTTGGGCAGCGCGTCTACCGCATCAACGCCACGCTCGACGATCAGCTGGATCAGCGACATATCATCGAATGCCGAGATTTTCTCGCTTTCTTCAGCACGGATGTAGGTGTCGATCAAAAAGCGCATGTCAGGCTCATAGGCCTTGAGGTCGATGTAATCGCCACTGGCAACCTTCACCTCGTCACGGACTTTGTTGTAGTGATCAACTTCGTCTTTGATCTCGGCAATCTGCTTGGCGTTGTAGCCTGCCTCTTCCAGCTCGTTGGCCACAGCGGCGAAGCAGCGAATCAAGGCAGCGGTCATCTTGTACAGGTTTAACCGGCGCGGCTCGTTGGCCTTGAGTTGTTCGGCATTGCCCGATTCAGTCCCGCAAAAATAGCGTAGATAAGCCGGTGTATCTCTTGGCCGATCCACCAGCTCGCACAGTGCCTTGATCGTCTCACGCGCATCCTCAAGGTCGTCGTGGGCATTACTGAGACGGTCTTCTAGCAGGCCGGCCACATCGGCTTTATCGAAGCCATCCAGCGCACCGCTGGTGTAGTCGCCGATGGAGTCTTCTAGCTGTTTGAACAGATCTTTGTAGTCGACGATGTAGCCGTATTGCTTGTCTTCACCATCGAGGCGGTTGACCCGGCAGATGGCTTGAAACAGGCCGTGGTCGCGCATCTGCTTGTCGATGTACAGGTAGGTGGCTGAAGGCGCATCAAAGCCAGTCAGCAGCTTATCGACCACAATCAGCAGCTTCATCTGCCCCGGCTCTTTGATGAATTTCTGCTTAACCTCTTTCTCAAACACCTCTGGATCTTTGCCGTTCAACATTTGGTTGTAGATATTGTATTTACGCAGCTTCTCGGTCAGCCCCTCACCGGTAGCCTCGCCCTTGATATCAGCTGGCGATGGCTTGTAGCTGGTGACTATGGCGCAAGTATCGGCCATGCCGGCCTTGGCGAATAGCTCGTAGCATTTGCAGGCCTCGAAGATGCTGCTGGTGACCAGCATGGCATTGCCCCGACCATTGGCCAAGCGGTCACGGGTGGCTAGGTCGAGCATGATGTCTGCGACGATTTTCTCTAGCCGCGACTGGCTCGACAGCACCTTTTGCAGGGTTCCCCAGCGCTGCTTCAGTTGTGCTTTGGCCAAGTCATTCAGACCCTTGGTTTTGGCCTCAAACCACTGATCGATCTTTTTCTGCGAGGTGATGTTCTGGTCGATGTCGCGGGCTTCGTAGCGCAAGTCCAGCACTACGCCATCCTTAACTGCCTCATCAAACTTGTAGGTGTGGATGTAGCCACCAAACACCTCGATGCTCTTTTGCTTATCCGCCTTGAGCAGTGGCGTGCCTGTGAAGCCGACAAACAGTGCATTGGGCAGGATCGCTTTCATCGCCTTGTGTAGCTCGCCAGACTGAGTACGGTGGCACTCATCGACGAACACATAAATATCGCCCTTGGCTCGAAAATCAGCAGGCAGGTTCTTACGCAACTCCTCAAGGAAACCTTTGATATCCGGGCTCTCTGATTCGTCTTCTTCGCGGCTGCCAAATTTATGCACCAACGAACACAACAGCCAGGGCGCCGGCTGGTTCAGTTTGGCGATCAGGTCAGCGCCGCTCTGGCTACGATAAATCTGCTCATTGACGCCGGTAAAGACCTTCTCGATCTGTTCATCTAGCTCGGTGCGGTCGGTGATGATCAGTACCCGAGAGTCCTGGACGTTTTCACGAATCCACTTGGCCAGCCAGACCATGGTCAGTGACTTACCACTGCCTTGCGTGTGCCAGATGATCCCGCCCTCACGGCGGCGCAGGTGATCCTGCGCTGCACGCACACCGAAATACTGATTTTGCCGGCAGAGCTTTTTCACCCCGCTGTCATACACCACATAGTCGTGCACCAACTCCAGCAAACGGCGTTTGCTGCACACTTGTTGCAGGTGACGATCCAGAAGATTCTCGACCGGACTGTCTTCCTTCCAAGTCAGGAAATATTTCTCACCTGTCTGGATGGTGCCGTAGCGCATGCCCTGCGTGTCGTTCCCCGCCATCACCAACTGCATGGTAGAAAAGAATGGCTGGATGAATTCAGGCTTCTGGTTATCAAGGTTCTGGCGAATACCCTGATTGACTGCCGTGCGGGAACGTTTCAACTCCAGCACGGCTAAGGCGATACCGTTGATGTACAACACGATATCCGGGCGTTTGGAGCTGGCCTTGGCATCTGCGCCCCTGACAGTTACTTCCTCGGCCAGCGCGAAGTGGTTGTTTTCGGCGTTTTTCCAGTCGACTAACCACACCGTTTGGGTGTTCTCGCCAACCTCCGGCTTGACCCGCACCCCATAGCGCAACAGCTCATACACCGCCTTGTTGCGGTCATATAGGCTTTTGCTGGTATCGGCGGCCACCTTGGTCAGCTCGAACAGGGCGCGGGTAATCAGGATCGCCTCTACGCCCTGTTTAGTCAGCCAGGTACGCAGCAGTTCTTGCTCTATGTTGGAGTTGCCAGCGCGATCCGCCCAGTCGCCCAGATACTCGTAGCCGAGGGCGTGCTGGAACAGTCCCACCACTCGGTCTTGGGTCTTACGTTCGATCTGGCCGACTGTATTCATACCAACTACTCCCTGTCTCAATAATCAAAGTGCTCAATGCTCTAATCGTTAGAGTTGTATGTTACATCCTGCGGCTTACCAAGGATTGCTCGACAATATTTTCGCTAAAGATCTATCTCTCTTTTGAATCGCCTCAACTTTTACGAGGAAGCTTTATTGTAAATATATTGAGCTGGTATGGTATTCCAAAAAGTTCGCTCAGGCTATCATGCTTGACTTCAACTTCAATGCTTGCAGCATTCAGTACAAGAATATCTTTGGCTATGCTAAGTCCGATTCCGCTACCCGACTTGCCTGTTTTCTCCGACAACCCCCCTGAAAATCCCTCTTCAAATATGCGTCCTAATTCACTGTCTTGTATTTGCAGACTGTTCATTTGAAATCTTATACAGATAAACTGATCTGCTTCAATTATTTTTACAAGAAGATCGCTTCTTGGCTTTATGTATTTTACTGAGTTTTCTATAACTTGAAAAAGAGCAACGTGTATGGATTCGTAGTCAAAGTAGGCTGTTTTTATGCCTTCACATTCAACTGTGACTTTGACATCCTTGTCTGTAAAGTCAGAAAAAAATATATAAAATACATTCATCAATACTTTATGGACATTGTGTGACTTCTTTTGCAGCTTTGGATTTTTATCATATAATTTATTAAAAACTGAAAATTCAGTTTTCATTGCTGCGTTGTTTTTCGCTATTCTAAGAAAGGCTAGAGCCGAGTCGCGCATATCTTTTTTGATTAATTCTTCCACGAGACTAACCTGGCCACTGGTGCGATTAGCTAGCATCTCCTGAGGAAGGAGCGAATATATTTCCTGTATGTTGTGGGCGTTAAGATTTGTTAAGTTATGCAGTAGGCGGCGAGTATTTTTATTTGCGGCTTCTCGTGCTTCTTCAAAAATACTCGCCACACTTGGTGCGCAGTCATTAATTGCATTTAAAGCAGATTTGAATTTTTGAGAGCTGGCAACATAGTCTTTGTCTTCAGAAAAGCCATATACCTTTCCGTGCGTATTTGAAATCACCCCGGCTCTAGCGGTGGCTATACGCATAGAGGTGGTTTCGATGGAGTCGATACTAGCTATTTCATTAGCGCTCAAATTGCAGAAAATAATATTTCCAGATGCATTTAAGATTCTATATCTTATTTTCATGGCGGACTATTCTTCGCCTACTGTGAATTCTTCTACTATTTTTTGGAACTCATACGGGTCAGCATTTTTCGACAGAAACGAATCAGCTTTCCTGAGGGCTTTATGGAAACGATCACCCTGGGTTTCAGTCGAATAAATTATAACTTTTTTGTTTGGGTATTTGTCTTTTATCGCTTCGGCTAGCCCAAGGCCTTCGTCATTAAAACCAAGCGCGAGTCCAACGCCCTGAACGTCAATAAATAGAATTGCAGCATCGACCAAGTCTTTGTCATCCAAAGACCTGGCGTCTTTAATTAGCTTAGTATGCACCCAGCCACTATTTGCGAGAATTTTTGCAACCTTGAATTTTATATCGTCATCAATAAATAAAATTCTTGTTTCGTTCTTGTATTCATCAATGGTTTTTTTCATTGCTCTTGAGTCCTGTGTGGGCGCGGACAAAGGCTTGCTACTTGACTCGTTTGAGTTGTTTTGATTCGTAATGCTTATGTTGGGTATAACTTGATTTACTGGCTCACGCCCAGAAAAAAATCTCCACGCAGCAAGACAAATTGCAAGGCCAACACCGCTAAATAACCACTCCACATTTTTTGTTAGCCAATCCATCATCATCTCCATTGTTGGTTTGCTTAGATTTTGTTGTCTTCAATATAACAGCCGTATTTTTCCCGATAGCAGCTGCTGCATTGCGCCCAGTTTGAGTTTGCTAATTTTGTTCCTGTGCGTTTCGAGACTAGCAAGTTCGTTGTCCATGTCGGCGAGGATATTTGCAATAGCTGATTGCTCTGCTTTATTTGGCATCAGAACTTCAATGGTCGCAAGCGCATTTGCACTGATGTGTACCACTGCGTCACCTTGTCCACGGCTCGCCTTTTGATGGCTTACTCTAGGGGCATTCAGGACGTAGCCAAGAAACAACGAGCTCACATTTTTCGGCCTCAAAATTACAATATCACCACCGGCATAAGCTTCTATATTGTCAATAAATGAGACGCACTTTCCTATATCCTTTTTGGTTTCCCCTGAGCCCGCGAACATAATATCTCCACATTCAATACGCGTGGCGTCTCGCGAAACCTGGACGGAAATAAAAGACTTAAACTCGCGAATGTAGTCGTTATGTTCCGTGTAAATTTCACCATAGCGAATACATGGAAGATCACCGCTCAGAGATTGGTCTCGCCTCACTCCAGAACCTTTGAGAAATACGCCAATCTCCCCTAGCCGCTTCACCTCCCACTCCCCACTAAACCCCGGCAGGCGTTGTTGGCCGGTGAGGAGTTGTTGCATGGCGGCTTTTTTGATGTCGCACTTTTTGGCGATCAGTTGATCTAGACCACTGATCAGAGCGTCCATGTCAAATAAGGCAGCAGCTATTGCTTGTTGCTCATCTAACGGGGGGGACGGCACCAAAAGACGCACCATGTCACCGACATTCAGGTGTTTCATTGTTGTGCCGGTTTCGATCACTTTGAAAGCAGCACGACCCTCGTCAGAGTTAAAATACTGACAATAAAACTCTGGTGATGAACGCCTTAAGTCAAGTCTAGATATGACTAGGGCATGGCAATTCGCACCAGCTAAAGAGGGAGGTACAAGTGTTGTTGTTCCAATGTCGCCTGTTTGGATTGTCAGTAAATCGCCAGTACGCAAGCATGACTTTTGATTCTGAGCATGAAACGTAGCTGAGACCCGTTTGATTCCCCGAAAATTAAATGAGTTCGGTTCAACATTGAACCCTTGCACGTAAAGGATTCCATCATCACCCTTAACGTAAGCGCTGGTTGCTGTACCTACAAATCCATTAGTCATAAGTGTTGTTATTTCGCCAAGCTTTTTAACACTCCACTTGATCGGAAAAACACCAATGTCCGTCAGTTTGTATCCTGGCCTTAGCTGCGCACTCATAGCGCAAACCCCATTTTGGCCAGATGCGCGGTCACCTTGGCTGCCAGCACCTCGACTTCGATGGTCAATTTCGGTAAAGGCGTGGCATAGCGCTCGGCCAGTTGGCGAATGCGCGAGGTTAAGGCTTGGGAGACACGATCCAGTTCCGTCTGTACGTCCAAAGCCAAGGTCGCCAGCCACTTGTCTTCAATCACCAATGCTTTGATATCTGCTTCGCTGATTTGGGTATATTGCTTGGCAACTTTTACATCGAGAGCCTTTTGCGCATCTTTGACCTTTTTACCTGCGGCGACCTCTTGCTCAAGTACGGCGAGGTAATATTCCAGGGCTGCGCGTTCATCGGCAGCATCTAGGTCGTTTTTGATCGCCTTGATGCGGTCTTTCACGCTTTTGGCGCTGAGTTTGCCTCTGTCGGTTTTACCCTCGGCTAACAGGCCGTCCTCGCCTCCTTGCTCTTCGTCTAGCTCTTCTAACTGGCGGCTAAAGGCGTCTCGGGCGGCTTCCAGCTGTTCGATTACTGCGGCGTCAGTTGCGAAATAGCGCTTGATCAGCAGCTCTGGCGGCAGCAAATCGATGTTCGGCTGGCCTTGGTTGGCACCATCAACAATCAGCGCCTGCCAACCATCACTGACTAGCTGATAGAGATCGTCCTGCATGGCTGTGGCCCAGTAATCGAGTAGGTGCTGGTATACGTCGTAGGCATCCAGCAACGGGGCTTGGGCGAAGCTGGCGAGCAAATCTTCGGCTAGGCTGTCGATCAAAGCCTTGGGTTTGTCGCCAATTGAGATGGCGTGCAGATGCGGACGATTGCGGGTTTTCCAGCCTTCGAACAATTCTGTAATGGTTTGATTGAAGGCGGTGAATTCTGGGTGAGCAAAGATGGCCGGCTTGATCTCGCCAATAGCCACTTGCAGCTGACTGTAGCCGGGCCGTTCAGAGGCAAACAAGCTAGCGCGTACCGCCGGGATAACTTGCCAATAGGCGGCCAACGCATCAATGTCTCGGTTGGGAATGCCACCTTGCAGATGGGCGGCAATGTCTTGCAGGTCTTCGGCGGCGCTGGCGTCGATATAGCGCGGGATGTTGAGGTTGTAGTCGTTGGCCGCGATCTCGGCCAGCGGCACCAGACGGGCGTATTTGGCCACTTCGTGCTGCTGGGTAAAGGTGTCGACGATCTTATGAATGTCTTGCTCGCGCAGGCGGTTTTTGTTGCCGTCTTTAAGAAATCCTTTACTGGCATCGAGCATAAAGATGCCTTTGCGGCTGTGGGCGTGTTCTTTATCCAGCACGATGATGCATGCCGGGATGCCGGTGCCGTAAAAAAGGTTGGCCGGTAGACCGATGATTCCCTTGATAAAGCCTTGTTGGAGGATGCGCTGGCGAATAGCGCCCTCGGCACCGCCCCGGAACAGCACGCCGTGAGGCAGAATCACCGCGCCTTTGCCGGAGTGCTTGAGCGAGGTAAGGATGTGCAGCAAGAAGGCGTAGTCACCATTCTTCTCTGGCGGGATACCAAAGCCGAAGCGCTCAAACTCATCCTCAGCTGGATTGAAACCGTTGCTCCAGGCCTTGGTCGAGAACGGCGGGTTGGCGACGACAAAGTCAAAACGCTTGAGCTTACCTTTGAACGGGCCGTGAGCCTCGGTGAAGTAAGGCGCAGAGAGGCTGTTGTCCTTCCAGATCGTGGCCGTCTCGCAGCTGTGCAAGATCATGTTCATCTTGGCCAAGGCGCTGGTGGCGTTGTCCATTTCCTGACCGTAGATGCTCAGGTCGAGGTTGGTGGCGTGCTTGGCTTCATCGTGAGCTTTCAGTAACAGCGAGCCAGAACCACAGGCCGGATCATAAATGGTCTGAGTGCTGTCGGAGGCGCCATTAATACCGATGACCTTGGCCAAAATCCGCGAGACTTCTGCCGGGGTGTAGAACTGCCCCTTGCTCTTGCCCGACTCGGTGGCGAAGTGGCGCATCAGGTATTCGTATGCATCGCCGAGGATGTCATCACCCTGAGCGCGGTTGCCTTTGAAATTGAGTCCGGGCGAATCGAAAATGCTAACCAGGTTGGAGAGTCGATCCACCATCTCCTTGCCTTTGCCAAGTTTCTCGGCATCGTTGAAGTCGGCCACATCGATCACGCCGGTCAGGCCGTTGGCCTCGGCAAGGGTGCGAATGATGATGTTGAGTTTGTCTCCGATCTCCTTGTCGCCTTTGAGCGCGACCATGTCGGCAAAGCCACCGCCGACCGGCACCTCTAGCATCGCGCTGTAATTGCCGGCGTACTTGTCGGACACGTACTTAACGAACAACAGCACCAGGACATAATCCTTGTACTGTGAAGCATCCATACCACCACGCAACTCGTCGCAGGATTTCCATAGGGAAGAATAAAGCTCCGATTTCTTGATGGCCATGAGGTGCGTAACTGCCTGAATTAATGGGGTGGAATGAGGTGGCTCTGTCGATTAGGTGTTACACCGGATCGGTTGAGCGAATGGCCTGTAAAGGCGGCCTGTCGATTGATGAGAATGCACTATTTTGGAAAGCCTGCGGGTTGAATACAGTTCTGGCTCATCGGTGCGTGCGGTATAGAGCAAGGCTTTGCGTGCTTCATGCCGTCGCCGGAAACCCGTGATCCAGGTAGCCAATGTCCTATTTGATGCGGCTGCTCCATGCGGCCTCCTGCTAGCATGCTAATAGCAGGCATTGTCGTGATGTCGGAGGTCTGGCGCAACAATCATAGTGATCGCGTTGGGTTGTGCTTGGACTCTTTATTGGGGGCCCCTCAGCGTCTATTGCTAGCTAGGTTTTTTCAACGGCAATGCATGGCGTACTTGATTTGGATAGCCATCGCTTCCCATTGTGATGAACATCAAGAAAACCGCAGTTTGCAATAGGGTTCGCAATGTCGAAGGCTCGAAATGAACACATTGCAGCTGAGTCGATCCGATCCTGCGGTTCGATGTTGAGCCAGCGTACGACCTGCATGAACTGGCCGTGGCCAAAGACCGCTAACCGCGAGCGGCGCCAACACACTCGTATTTGTTCGTGCCCATGATCACTTGAAGATCAATCAACACCCTGGGGCGCTGCCCCAGACCCCGCTCTACACCGCCCGAGGGGCTCTGGAAGCGGTCAGGCAGAGCCTAACCGCTTCCAGTGGCCGAGGCTGATCGCTTCGCTCGATGAAGTGTTTTCAATAAAAATAACGGTTTCTACCTGCGCTTCGCACAGGCAGACACTCCGTGATTTTTTTTGACAATTCAAAAAATGGTCGGGCTAACGAGCGATCTTTGTAATCAAACCGAGAAGCCGACACAGAGGGTGTCGCTTCGGTTTGGCCGGGCTACACCCTGCTGCACAATTTCTTGGGTACTTAGGATCAAGGCCAGTCGCTTTGATCGTGAGACGCCGGTGTACAGCATGCTGCGTTCCACAAACTCGCTTTGGCTCAGAGAGCAAATGATGGATGTCTGGTACTCACTGCCTTGCGCCTTATGGATTGAAATCGCGTAGGCTAGCTTCATTCCAATCATGAACAAATCCATCCTGGATAGCGTTACCTCGACTCCGTTGAACGTAAAAACACCGGCGATCTCGCCATCGATGGAGACGACGTTGGACATGATGCCGGTGTTCCCGTTGAACAAGTTATGGTCGTAGCTGTTCTGGGTGACGATAACGGGGTCGTTGACTCGTAACCAGTATTTCCCCATCCATATGCCCTGCAGGTCATCTGTCTGTTGAAGGGAGGTCTGCAGGTACTTGTTGATCTTGTGCCCAGAATCCGCCATGCGCTCAGACATGTGCGGTGTCAGAATCTGAGCGTCAGGGATGATCTGCTTGATCTTTACCAGGTGGGCCAGCAAGTCCTGGGTGTTTGTGCAGGGAATGAGATAAACCCCGTCACGCTCGCCATTCCAGACTGACAGGGTGCCCAAATGCCCAGATCTAATATGCATGGCGGTTTTCTGAAGGTCACTGTCGCCGATAGTCCTGTGAACCTTGGTCAGGTGGGTCGACGGTATCGCCTTTGACTTGGCCAGCGCATGGAAGAAGATTCCGTAACCTACCGGGGATAGCTGTCCAGTATCTCCAACGAGCAGGAGGGATAGCTCTTTCTTTGCAAAGGCATTCAGCAGTTTTAGCATCAAGGCGATGTCGACCATGCTGGACTCATCGATGATCACCAGGGGATCGCCACCAATGTTAAGCCCTGAGCTCTCAGTGCTGGTTTTGATCAAGAAACTGTGGATGGTGTAGGTATCTCGACCAATCGCCTCCTTTGCGCGCTCCTTGGCTTTCCCGCTCAGTGCCAAGACATGCACAGGGCGGTATTGAGAGGCAACGTCAACAATGGCCTTCAGTACTGTTGTCTTGCCCGTGCCACCGAATCCCGTGAGCGTACTGATTCGGTTGGTAAGAGCCATCAGCACTGCGCCCTTTTGATCTCGGGTAAGTGAGTATCCAGACGAGTGTTCACTGTGAGAGCAGTAGTCCTCAATCGCTTGCTCCAATTCCTGCGAGGAGCCGTGGAGCAGAGAGCCCTGAGCTGACAGCAAACTTGCTACTCGCTGCTCAAGTTTACTTTCGACAAGGGCCGCTCCTAGCGGCTGGATCAGCGTCATCCCTTGAAGCTTCTTGACGCACACCGCACGCCTTTCAAGGGCGCAATTGACGGCCAGATCGACCAGCTTGGCAGAAGGAAGCTTCTGCGCCAGAGCTGCTTTCAGGTCTTCAATCCGGCATGCGGTATGGCCCTGATACAAGCGCACGTACAGGAGGTTCTCGACAATGCCGGCCAATGTGCGTGGATCATCGCGAGGTATGCCGAGCTTAGATGCCGCAGCCTCTATGATTTTCCACATGTCCGGGTGGACGCCTTGAAATGCCACCAGGCTGTACGGATTACGCTTTAAGCGTTCTACCGTATCCGTCTGGCACACCTTGAGAATGCTTTTGGCGAGGCCAGGGTCGAAATCGTGCTCCATGAGAAATTCAATCGTTGAGATCTCATTTTGCAGTGTCATCCAGGCATCTACGACCTTTTGAGCAAGATCAGGATTTATCACCTCTGCCAAGTGACTGACCCTGCCGGCAGTGAGAGCCTGGGCAAGGTTTTCTTCACCAAATTCCCTGATCAGCTTCGAGACCTTTGCTTTCCCAAAAGACAGTCCACGGAATGCAGGATGCTTTACCAGCAGCCGCTCCACATAGGCAGCGATGGGGAGGTTTACGATGTGGCAGCTTTCGATCAACACGAAATCTCTGAATTGATCATGGCCTGTGATTGAGCCTTTGAGCTGCCAGCATTCGCCAGGCTGAGGGACTCGGGTGATTATTTTGTAGCTGGCCTTGCAGGTGTAGATCTTGTTCTGACCAATGATGCGCCCGGAGAAGACCGCTCCGCCAAAACTGCCCGGCTTTACCGAGCTCACCTGGATCACGCTCGACAGATTGCTCATAGGATGAAAGACCGCCCGGAGTCGATCATCAGCTCTTGCTGGCTGCTGATTTCTTCAGTAGATGCCCGAAGCAAACGCAGCTCGGCAGAGAGGCGTTCAACTTGCTCACGGAGTAGCTCGTTCTCCTTCGACTTTTGCTCCAGCATTGCTCGCAACCGGTTCGCTTCGCGACTTTTCGAATCCGCCATGTCGACGAGCTCAGACTCAGGGTCTTTGGCCGCAACGAACTCACTGCCCAAGCGGCGAATGTCCTTCGCGATGACCTGTTCCAGAGTCTGGCCCTGAGGGCAAAAGACCTTCTTGGCGCTCTCAGAAAACCACTGCCGGCGGTTACCACATTCATCAGCGATTTTGCTGAGGTTCACATCGCCGAATTGATTGACTGGAAATTTTTTGCCAGCTTGCTCCAGCTTTACAACATAGCTCCTGTAACGCTCGAATGGCGAGCGCTTGTGGTCAGCCGTTCCCATGCGCGCCTTCCTTAGCTTTCATCCACTCGATGAAGGGTTCGACAAGCTCTTTTGGGGCAAGTCCCTCTTCCGGCTCGAGGTCGTGAAATGCACAACTGATTTTTACAGCGTGCAGGTCAACGCTGAACATGCCATCGCTTGCATCAAGCACCAGTTTGAGTGCGCGGCAGGTTTTATCAAACTTTGCCATGAAGCCTTGATCGCTATGTTTTGTGTCCGGCAGTGTTACTGGCGAGGCACCATGACTACGGAGGGCTGAGCGAAGTGCTTCATTCTCCTTCTTCAACCTATCTGTTTCAGCTTGCAGTTGGTCTGCTCTCTGAACGGCCAGCTTCCCAACAAGCTTGTCTTTTTTGGACTCCATGTTGCCATCCGAGTCCCAGTGCTTGTAGTAGATTGGCCCGATCAGCGCCCAGTAGTCGGTACTCTGTACGAGGGTTCTATAGCCAATCTTCTTTTCGTTTACAGGAAGGCCATCGTTGTAAAGTTCGGCACAAAATCTCGAATAAGGAGTGACTCCATCGAACGATGTTTTCCCAGCGAAGGCTTTCAACTTTGGGATGACCTCGTCTTTGATTCGAGTGATCCTATAGTCGCGATTCCGCTTTTGAGAGCCTGCAAAGCGGTTCTGGCCAGGTCTGGCCCCTTTGCTCATGCCGGGACGCTCCCAGGGGTCGAAATTAGATTCAGGATCGAATTAGGGCGATCTAGGGCCATGGGCTTGTTCATTGCATCGCTCAAGTCATGCAGAGAGAGGCCAAGGACTTCACAGGTAGATCGAATCAGGCCCCTGAATTCATCGATCAACGTGAAACCAGTCGGGGCTTCCTCCAGCATGCGGTTGAAGTCTCCGGTGAACGCCAGGAGCTTGTTCCTCGCAACCTTGATCTGCTGATTCAATTGTGGCGTGAAATATTCTGCATGTGACTTGGCTTCCGCAGTTCGGGCAATCAGGTTGGAAAGCGAGTGCTCTTTCAGCTCCAGACGTTCCAGATGTTCTGAGACGATTTCAGGCTTCTCTACCAAGAAGCTCTCACGCGTTTTAATCTCGCTGTGCATTTGCTCAAGGCAGTGAGCGGTGACACTCCACGAGATAATCTCTGAAGCCAAAAACTTACGATGATTAGCTTTCTGAACGAGGCTTTCTGGCGAGGCCCCATTCCTTTTGGCTTCGGCGATGTAGGTCTCTAGTTCGCTGCACTCGTCAGTGAACGCTCGGATGTGGCCATGGATCCTAGGCAGGTGATCGACTGTTTTTGTCGAGTAGTAGCAGCCTCCACAGGGCATCCTCGACCCCGGTACGGCTCCTAAATCCCTGATCACGTCAGCCGGACACTGATTGCCGAATGGGCAAATATGTGTCGGCATAAAAGCGAGTGAGTCGATAGGACGTTGTTTGGTAGCTTTGATCCCCGACAGCACTTCATCCTTGGTCTCTCGGTCAAAGGAAATCGCACCGAAATCAACTAAGGCATTCTCTTTGTTTTGGCGAAGTGCCTGCTGAAGTTTGGATGTAATGCTTTCAGCCTTGATGCAGGACATTGCCGGACGGTCAAAATTCCAGCCATGCTCCACGCTCATCTTTTGATATTCAGCCACCGTCCTAAGGTAAGCTGGGTCGACTTTGGCATAATACATAACGTGTGCCTCAGTAGCTTGTCCCGTAATGTGTGCGCCGATAATGTGGGGTGGCAAAACCCTTATATATTCAGATACGACTGAGACGCGGCATGAATGTGGAGTGTGCTCAATCAGCTTGCAGGCGTCAGCCTCCAGCTTTACCGCTGCCAAAAAGTCGTTTGGATCCTCAATTGATTGAAGATCTGATAACTCTGCTGGCATTGGGTTAGTAGAGTTTATTCCTAATTGGAATCGACAAAATAGGTCAAATGAATATATTAGTTTCCTGAAGTACTTTGAATAAGAGGCAGTGTTCAATACCCCTGGAGTTTCGCCTTTCGAAAATACCGACACAATTTTTCCGAATGGGCTATCTTCATGGCCGTCGTACCAAACGTCCGTGTCCAGCGAAGGGTCGTCAAACCAGTTGAGCATC
Source organism: Pseudomonas sp. 43NM1 (assembly GCF_002836905.1). NCBI lineage: Bacteria > Pseudomonadati > Pseudomonadota > Gammaproteobacteria > Pseudomonadales > Pseudomonadaceae > Pseudomonas > Pseudomonas sp. 43NM1. The sequence continues at coordinate 54,224 of NZ_MKGS01000151.1, forward strand.
GATTTCTGGCGATCTAAAACCTCAATCACAGTTTTGGAAACCGTAGCGTCCCATGGGCCGTTGACCTTGTCGGTGTTGATATGCAGCTTACAAAGAGGAGGTAGTGGCCTGGAGCGGTCAATATTCTGATCATAAGTGCGCTTATCTAACCAGCGAATATGGATACTTCGAACACCTGTTTCCAGAGCAATGATATTATGCCGAATATAATTTAGTTGAGGGTAGAAAACCCACTTGCCGTTATTCTCTACAGCGCGTTCAACTATAGGAACTATAGATCTAGGGATGAGGTGCAGAGCCTCGTACCTCATGGGGCGATTGTTGTCCGATTTTGGCTGAGAGGCGTCGAATAGAGGGTTGCGGTAGAAGACAATCGGCACGTACCCAAATTTGTCGGTTTGTACTACTTTGTGCGCCTCGTTCCAGTCCTTGGTTTCTATGTCCGCTTGATATTCTGGAGAATATAATTTTATCTGCTCTTCATGTACTCTGGATGCAATGTGGGTGGAAAACGACTCAATTGCATAAGTATACTGCAGTAGGTGAGGGAAGTGCTCTGATCTAAACGCTGGTTTATTGGAGCCAGAGCGTCGCTTGACCACGGGAAAGTCGATATCGGATATAGGGTTCACAAAGCCATTTAGCTCTGCGTCAATGTTTGAGTGCGTAACTAGATAATTGAACAAGGCATCAATTTTATACAGTAGGCCTTGGATAGTGGAGTTCGACCTTCCTTTACGCAAATAATCCAAAAATCCTTTGTATCCATCGCCCTCGATGTGGTTGCGAGTGAGTTCCTTCGGGTGGGGGGGGAGTTTGCCTGTCGAGGCAGGAAATTCATAAAACAGATATGTATTCAGAACGGCGAAGCCTTTGGTGTAAGAGTCGTAGGTCTTCATCCCTCGTGATTTCTGAAGTTCGACGAATTTTGTTTGATATTTATGCCACGTTTCGACTCTCAGAGTATGATCGTCCGAACGACCTGCACCACCAAGCGCAAGGCTTGCTCTATTACCGGACGTACCAGTTGTTATTGGATCTGTTACTGCTCGGCGCTGGTAGCGTTCCGGGTACAGCTTCTGAACATATGTCCAAAAGGCTGCAGGAGCTATCGGATAGGCAAACCAATCAAATTCGCCTCTTCGCGCTAAGGTAAGATGCGTCACAAAGGAAGCTATTTCATCAGGATTTATGTCTTCAATTCGATGCCAGTCTGTGCATCGGATCATCCGCCAGGCATACCATTCAAAGTTTTTGACTGCGCTCAATTTCATCACGGTAGTAATGTCCGGGATGCCTTGGTAAGAGACATGGGGTACAAATGGAAGGCTTACCAGGGCCATTACTTCGGTGTACATCGCTGCTGCCAACTCGAAATTGTTTGTATTGGCTGCTGTATTTCCCGCAATTGGCTTTTTTAAATCCGCTGGCAGTAGTACTGCCTTCGCCTGCCAAAGAAAATGCAGAATCAAGAGGCTGTCCCTGTTGAGGCGCTCTAGTGAGGATTTATTGAGCCAGTCGTGAGTGGTTTTAGGAACGACCGCCTTTGCGATTTCGATATTCGGTGTTTTTTTTGAACAAGTATGTAGTCTACGTACCCAGCTCTCATCGTAGATGGGAGCGTTCGAAATATTGAGATGGTCATCAAACATTCTCACTACTGAGGCGTTGTAGTACTTGTTGCGAGACCCGCTTGTGATTTTACTTGGGGGTATATAGTTTGTGTTGAACAGTTCCTTGCATACGCATTCCTTGGCCTGTGTAATCGCATCTTTGATCGATCTCTCCAAGTCCTCTCCAGACTGGATGATAATGATATCCTTAGTGAGATTAATCATGCTTCGTTCCTTCAATTCTGGTGGCTTCTTCCCGCAGTATCTCAAGCTGTCGAGAGTGAAACTCTTCGCGGATTGTCCTGAGAGAATCTTCGCCGCGTTGCGATACATACTGGTTTGCGTGTTGCAAGTAAGCGCCGATAATATCCGTGTCATGCTTAGCGTATTTCATCGTCGATGTGACGCTGGAATGGCCCATGAGGATCTTCACGTAAGTGATTGGAAAGCCGGGAGTAGCTTGGCCTGGAACTGGCATGTAGTTGAGAGTGTAGGTACCGTACATATGCCTTAGCGAGTGTGGGCTGATACCAGTGATGTCCAGTAAGCCTGTTTTCTTGGCGTATTTCTTGAAAGTTTTGTCACGACTGCTCCTGTCACTTGCGAAGAAGGGCCTGCCGTCAGAGTTTTGAAAGACAAAGTCATGGTCAACGCTGGAGTTGTATTCGAGGGTCAGATACTTCTCAAGGTACTCCCAGAATATTCCCGCGAAGGGTTCGATCATGTATGTCAGCTCCGTGTCGCGACCTTTCCATGAGAGAAGTTTGTGCTCTTCCTCGGTGATTCCAGGCGTCTTCCTAGCAAAAGGGTCTCGGAGGAACACTGCGAATTCGTCATCATCGATATCGCACATCCGGATCTGCAAGGCCTCGCTTGATCGAGCACCTGTTGCCGCGAGCAGGGCGTAGAGTGTCATGTCTCGATAGAAGGTCTTTGCCTTTTTCGGCTTGGGCTGTCTAACCAAATCGACAGATCGTTCGATAGGGAAGGCGATGATTTTGAACGGCTGCTTATCGTTTTTCCTGTCCCTGCGCTTTGCTTGGGGAAACAGAGTCTCCCGCTTCCGCTTAGGCAAAATGGCGTTGAGTGAATCACGGATAACTCCGGCTAGCCAAGAATTGGCCTTCTGTGCAGATATCTCGTATTGGCTTCGATACTCAGTGTGGTTTGTATAAAATGCGCTGAACAACTGGTCGGGCGCGATTCGATTTTTAGACTCTGCGACCTGAAGGAACCAGCGTATTGACGATTCGATGGTCTGGGAGAGTGAGTTATGACCAGTGAGTCTTTCCTTAGCAAGGCTGTCGGCCAATCTGCTGGCTATCGGGTTGGCAGCACCCTTTCCGAATAGAAGGAACGCCTGGTAGCTGTAAATGATCGTCTCAATGGTGACCTCGGCATCCGCAGGGAATTGGGTCTGTGACGCCTCGTACACATAGTCAACGAATCGACCAACGTGTTCCGCGTAGACCTTTGCCGTATTGGGGGCATAGCCCTGACGTGTCAGCCAGATCGTATAATGGGAGAAAGGTTTGAACTCACGTGCCTCGTCGGGCAAGTCCGGGTTGAGGTGGAGCAGGAGGTAGCTCGCTTCGCTCGTCAGAGGGGCTTCAACCAGGATGAAATTTTTCATTCGCACCGTATTCCAAATACCACACCTTTTTTCAGCATTGAGTGTGGGAGGCTGCAGTGTCAACAAAAAATTTCATACACCATTTCTTTCGGGGTTGCTCCTTCCTGCCATCAGGCGGGGCTAGCCAGTCGATTCGTCGATATGAGTTAAGGGATTGGAGGGTAAGGCCAGTGCTTTTGGCAAGCGATGTTCACTGGCCAGAAACGAGAAAGCCAGACCTGGTGGTCTGGCTTTGAGAGTGGTGGGCCTCCCCGGAGTCGAACCGGGCACCAACGGATTATGCGTACCACTACAGCTTTCACTGCCCCTTTCGGGTTTGTGGTCTGGACTGTCTCTTACCTTTCGGCTCGCCCGTACAGTCTCTACACCTTCCTCTTTCGAGGCTTGGCTCGGGATTACCACGCCTAAGCAGAGGCTTCCCCGAATTTGAGCGATTCTACCAAGGGACAGAGTCAACTTACCCCAAGGCAACCCATTTGTTCAGCGCCATGCCCTGGAGGGTTTAGGTGCTGATCTATTAAGTCCGCTGCTCTAACCAACATGAGCTAGAGGCCCAAAATACATCATGAAGCTATCAAATCCGCGATTCAAACACCACACTGGCATTCATACCACATAAGAACCGTGGACCAAAGGATTATGAGTCCTCTGCTCTGACCAACTGAGCTATAGGCCCTCAGTAGGCCGCGGATTATAACGACGGTTTCTCTGCTGTGCTATCCGAAAAGTCTGAAACTGCGATACGAAGAAACGTCGCGGCGAATTCCTCGGGCGGCAGGGGCAGGCTGACGATGTAGCCCTGGATCTGTTCGCATCCTTCGGCGGCGAGGAATTGCTGTTGGGCCTGGGTTTCGACGCCCTCGGCGATGATGGTGAATTGCATGCTGCGGCCGAGCGCGATGATCGCCCGCACGATCGCCGCGTCGTGGGGATCATCCGGTAACCCGCGGACGAAAGACTGGTCGATCTTGAGGATGTCCAGCGGCAGGCGCTTGAGGTAGCTGAGGGATGAATAGCCAGTGCCGAAGTCGTCGATCGCCAGTTGCACGCCCAGATGTTTGAGTTGATGCAACACCGCGAGCGCCTCTTCGGCCTGGCTCATGATGAAGTTTTCGGTAATTTCCAGTTGCAGAAAGCCGGGCTTGAGGCGGTTGTCCCGGAGCAGTTGTTCGATGCGGCCGAGCAGATTCGGTTGGCGCAATTGTGCGCCGGCGAGGTTGACCGACAGTGGGCCGAGGCTTTCATAGACCTGATTCCACTCGAACATCTGTCGGCACGCTGTCTCAAGCACCCAATCGCCGATCTGCAGAATCATGCCGTTTTCTTCGGCCAGCGGAATGAAGTGTTCCGGCGGCACGTCGCCGAACGTCGGGTGACGCCAGCGAATCAGCGCTTCGGCGCCGACCAGACGATGGTCGTCGAGGCTGATTTTCGGTTGGTAATACAGGTGCAATTCGTTGCGCTCGATGGCGCGGCGCAGTTCGTGTTCCAGCGCCACGCGTTCGCTGGCCTGGGCCGTCAGGTCGCGGGTGTAGCTTTCGACGCGGTTGCGGCCCTTGGCTTTGGAGCGGTACATCGCTGCGTCGGCGTTTTTCACCAGCGTCGCAACGTCGCAACCGTCCTTGGGGTACAGGCTGCTGCCGATGCTCGCGCTGATGAAAAACTCGTGCTCGCCGGCCTGGAACGGCGCGGCAAAACAGTTGAGCAGTTTGTTCGCGATGTGGTCGGCGTCGGTGGCTTGCTGCAGGCCCGGCAGCAGAATGATGAACTCATCGCCACCGAGTCGCGCAACCGTGTCGATGTCGCGCAGTTGCTCCTTGAGGCGCACGGCGATGCCTTTGAGCAACAGGTCGCCGACCGGGTGGCCGAGGCTGTCGTTGATGTGTTTGAAGCGGTCGAGGTCGAGGAACAGCACGGCGCCCTGGCCGCCGTTTTCCTGCTGATTGTTCAGCGCGGTGAGCAGTCGGCTTTCGAACAAAGTGCGATTCGGCAGACCGGTCAGCGGGTCGTGGTGCGCCTGATAGTCGAGTTTGGCCTGCGCGTGTTTGAGGCTGGAGATGTCGGCGAACACCGCGACAAAGTGTGTGATGAACTGCTCGCGATTGCGCACGGCGCTGATGGTCAGCCAGCTCGGGTACAGCTCGCCGTTCTTGCGCCGATTGGAAATCTCGCCTTGCCAGTGACCTTCGTCAGTCAACTGATGCCACATCGCCGCGTAAAACGCGCTGTCGTGCAGCCCGGAAGCAAGCAGGCGCGGGGTGTGGCCCAACGCTTCGCTTTCGCTGTAACCGGTGATTTCGGTGAAGGCGCGGTTGACCGCGCTGATGTGCTGCTGAGTGTCGGTGATCAACACGCCTTCCGCGGTGCTCTCGAACACAGTGGCCGCCTGTTGCAGTTTTTCCTGCATCAAGTGACGTTCGGTAATGTCGCGGGCGATGGTCAGCATGCAATCTTCGTCGCCAATCGGCAGCGGCCGGCTCGACACTTCGCAGAGACGAATCTGACCGTCGTTGCGGCGGATGTGGCAACTGAAATCGCGGACGAAACCATCGCGGTGCAGCAAGTCGAGCATGTGTTTGCGTTCGTTGAGATTGACCCAGATGCCCAAGTCCAGCGTCGAGCGGTCCACTGACATCGCGCTGTTGAAGCCGGTAATGCGGCTGAAGCCCTCGTTGACCTCCAGCAGCATGCCGTCGCTCTGCCGCGACAGCAGCAAGCCGTCAGGCGAGGCGTGGAAGGCTTTGGCGAACTTCTCTTCGGAGGTTTGCAGTTGTTGCTGGGTTTCCTTGAGCTGACTGATATCGCGCACCACCACCACCAGCGCCGGTGTTTCATCGAGGTCGAACGGTTCAGCGGAAATCAGCCCGGTGAACACCTGGCCATTGTTGCGCCGAAAAGGCATTTCCAGGTTACGAATGCTGCCGGCCTGCAAGCGTTGCAGCAGGCCGGGGCCGACGCCGGGAATGCCCCAAATGTTTAAATTGGTGGCGGTCTGGCCGATGACATCGCTGGCCTTTAGGCCGATCTGCTCTTCGAACGCCTCGTTGACCTCCAGCAAACAGCCGTCGGACAACCGCGCAATCACCAGGATGTCCGGGCACTGCTGGAACACCGAGGCGAACTTCTGTTCGGAAAGGCGCAGCGCTTCTTCGGTGCGTTTGGCGTCGCTGATGTCGATCATCAACCCGCGCAGCACCGGTTCGTGGCCGTGCTCGATCAGGCTGACGATGTCGCGCACCCACAGGCAGCGGCCATCGGCGGTGATGACCCGATAATCGACGCTGTGATCGCGGCCGGCGAGGACTTCGTGATCGCAAAAATTCTGCGCACGGGTCAGGTCGGCGGGGTGAATGATGTTGCGCCAGAAACCCGGAATCAACCAATGGGAGAGGGGATAGCCGAGCAAATCTTCGGCGTGCGGCGACACATAGCTGTAGGTGAAATCGCTGATCCGCGCTTCCCAGGCAATCGCCGACAGGCTCTCGACCAATCCGCGATAGTGATATTCGCTGCTGCGCAGTTCCTGTTCCAGATCGATGCGCCGGGCAATTTCCGAGCTTAAACGCCGATTGATCCGAATCACCACGGCCAGCACGGTGAACAAAATCAGCAGACCCGGCAGCCCATAGACCAGCAAATCCGACCAGAACGTGCGGTGATCGAGGACGTTGCCGACCCAATGTTCCTGAATTGCGCTGATTTCGCTGGCGCTCATGTCCGCCAGCACTTTGTCGAGAATGCCCACGAGGATTTTGTTGTTGGGCGGCACGGCCATCGCCAGTTGATAGCGATAGGGCGTTTCGCCGCTGACGTAGAGGCCATCGAGCTTGAGTTGGCGCAGGCTCCAGACGCTGGAGGCAAGGTCACCGACCACTGCGTCGACTTCATCGGTGGCCAGCGCTTGCAGCGCCGAACTGACGTTGGGCATCGCCACCAGATTCAGGTCCGGGTGATGCGTGCGCAGCAATTCGTGCGGCGCATAGTTTTCCACCACGGCGATTTTCAGCCCGTACAGTTCCTCGATCTTGCGCGGTTGAGGGCCGCCGACGTGGGCGAGGATGACAATCGGGAAATCCAGGTAGGGGCGGGTAAATGACAGGTAACTCTGGCGTTCGGGCGTCGACATGATGCCCGGCAGCAGGTCCAGTTTGCCCTGTTTGACCTGTTCCAGAACCACGGTCCAACTGACCGGCTCGATCGGTGTGAGTTTGATGTCCAAGCGCTGGCGAATGACGTTGATGTAGTCGGCCGCCAAGCCCTGATAACGGTTGTGTTCGTCGCGGAATTCGAACGGCGGCCACGACGCATCGACACCCAGGCGCAAGTCCGGGTGAGCCGCCAGCCAGCTACGTTCTTCGTCGGTCAGAGTCAGCGCGCCAGCCGTTGCGGTCCAGGTCATCAGCGACAGCAAAAAAAGCACGGTCGGCAATCTGGGCATAACGGTCTCGTTATGGCTCGGGGGAATGTTTCGAGTGTAGACGGGCAATTCGGCAGGAGGGTGGTGCGGGGGATTTAATCTGTAGAAAGCAAAACCCCCGGCCTGGGCCGGGGGTTCTGTGATCACTCGTCGAGGAAGGAGCGCAAATGCTCGCTTCTCGTCGGGTGGCGCAGCTTGCGCAACGCCTTGGCTTCGATCTGACGAATCCGTTCACGGGTAACGTCGAACTGCTTACCAACCTCCTCGAGGGTGTGGTCGGTATTCATGTCGATACCGAAGCGCATGCGCAGAACCTTGGCTTCACGTGCTGTGAGGCCGGAGAGAACTTCGCGAGTCGCTTCTTTAAGGCTCTCAACGGTTGCAACATCGATTGGCGACTGCATGGTCGAGTCTTCGATGAAGTCACCCAGGTGGGAGTCTTCGTCATCACCGATCGGGGTTTCCATGGAGATCGGCTCTTTAGCGATCTTCAATACCTTGCGGATCTTGTCCTCAGGCATTTCCATGCGTTCGCCCAGCTCTTCCGGGGTCGGTTCGCGACCCATTTCCTGCAACATCTGCCGGGAAATACGGTTGAGCTTGTTGATCGTCTCGATCATGTGCACCGGAATACGGATGGTGCGGGCCTGGTCGGCGATCGAGCGAGTGATCGCCTGACGGATCCACCAGGTGGCATAAGTCGAGAATTTGTAGCCGCGGCGGTATTCGAACTTGTCTACCGCTTTCATCAAACCAATGTTGCCTTCCTGGATCAGATCGAGGAATTGCAGGCCACGGTTGGTGTACTTCTTGGCGATGGAGATCACCAGACGCAAGTTCGCTTCGACCATCTCTTTCTTCGCGCGGCGGGCCTTGGCCTCACCGATCGACATGCGACGGTTGATGTCCTTGATCTCGGCGATCGTCAAACCGGTTTCGGTTTGCAGCGCGATCAGCTTCTGCTGGCAACGCAGGATGTCCGGTTGCAGGCGACCAATCGCTTCGGCGTATTTGCCTTTGCCTTTGGCCAAGCCATCGGACCAGCTTTCGTCAACTTCATTGCCCGGGAACTGGCGCAGGAAGTCGGCACGCGGCATGCGCGCATCACGAACGCAAAGCTGCATGATCGCGCGCTCTTGCTGACGCAGACGATCCAGGGCACTGCGAACACGCTCGACCAGGCCTTCGAATTGCTTCGGCACCAGTTTGATCGGCATGAACAGCTCAGCCAGCAGCACCAGTTCGGCAATTGCCGCCTTGTTGCCGCGACCATGCTTTTTCAGCGCCTTGCGGGTCACTTCCATCTGATCGGAGACAGCGCCAAAACGCTGTGCGGCGATAACAGGATCAGGACCGCTTTCGACTTCTTCTTCGTCGTCGGTGCTGGCTTCAGCTTCGTCTTCGTCGGTATCGTCTTCCGCTTTCACGGCTTTCGGATCGACTGGCGGCGGCACTTCGGCTGCAGGCGGCGCAATGCCGTCGTCCGGGTCGATATAACCGCTCAGAACGTCGGACAGGCGACCACCTTCGGTGGTGACGCGAGTGTATTCGGACAGAATGTGGTCAACCGTGCCAGGGAAGTGCGCAATTGCGCCCATCACTTCGCGGATGCCCTCTTCAATACGCTTGGCGATTTCAATTTCGCCTTCACGAGTGAGGAGCTCTACCGTACCCATTTCACGCATGTACATGCGCACTGGGTCGGTGGTGCGACCAATGTCGGTCTCGACCGCTGCCAACGCTGCTGCTGCCTCTTCGGCCGCGGCTTCGTCGGTATCGGCGTCGGCCAGCATAAGGGAATCCTTATCTGGCGCAACCTCGAATACGTTGATCCCCATGTCGTTGATCATGCGGATGATGTCTTCCACCTGTTCCGGATCTGAAATATCCTCCGGCAGGTGGTCGTTGACCTCCGCGTAAGTCAGGTAACCCTGCTCACGACCAAGTGTGATCAACTCTTTGATACGAGACTGCTGTTGCGCTTTTCCGGACATAACACCCTATCCACTGAAGGTCTTGGCGGGCAAAAAACAAGCCGAGGATTATACCTGAGCTATGACCTCACGCGCCAGTTGAGGTCGGGGTTGATACAGCCATATTGCGTTTTAATAGGTCGCGCATCTGATTTGCGATCTGATTTGCTTCCTCCGCGGTCAGTCCTGGCTGCCTTGCTTTTCTGATTAGTGCTTCCAGGCTATCCGTGTGTTGAGCGGCTGATAACCTAGTAATGGTGTCTAAAAACTGTTGTTCAAGGTTGTTGCCGTCAATCAACCATTCCTTTTCCGCCAGAGCCTTGAGCAATTTGCCCTGTTCGGTCCCGTGCCATCGGGCCATCAGCTGAATTGAGTTTAGCTTAGGATTTTTTTGCACGGCCCCGATCAGGGCCACCAGCAACTGCGCATACGTATTGCTTTCATTGGCGAAGTGGTCGGCGGTTTCTACCCGGCCGGCCAGGTCTGGATGATGAATCAGCGTACGTAAAGCGATCAGTGTTGGTGCTTCGACGGCGATCGGCGTGCGCGGGGCACTTGGTTGATCGCGATCACCGCGCTTGCCGTTCTTGTCCCAAGGCTTTTTGTCCCACTTCTTGCCGCCGGCGCCGGGTTTCTTTGGCGTCCATTCCTGCTGCGGCGCGTAGGCGTCTTGCGCTTGCGGCTGATGGTAGTCGCTGTAATCCGGCATCGCGTCGTAATCGATGCCCGGATCGTAGGCGGGCGGCGCGTCCTGCGGAGCGCTGTGCACCAGTTGGCTCATCGCTTCGCCGGTCAGGCCGGTGATTTCGGTCAAACGCTGACGCATCAGGATGCGCAGGTTGGCGCCCGGGACTTTATCGATCAGCGGCGCCGCGAGGGTGGCCATGTGGGCCTTGCCTTCGAGCGAGCGCGGGTCCGATTCCTCGGTCAGTTGCTGAAAGAAATAATCTGCCAGCGGTTGCGCGTGTTGATTGATCCGCGCGCGAAAAGCGTCAGTGCCTTCCGAGCGAACCAGCGTATCCGGGTCTTCGCCCTCGGGCAGAAACAAAAAGCGTGCGCGTCGCCCGTCCTGCAGGCACGGCAACGTGGCTTCGAGGGCTCGCCATGCGGCATTGCGGCCTGCCTGGTCGCCGTCGAAACAGAACAGCACGTTGGGCACCACGCGAAACAGTCGCTTCAAGTGCTCTTCGCTGGTCGCCGTGCCCAGGGTCGCCACGGCGTTGCGCAAGCCTTGCTGGGCGAGGGCGATAACGTCCATGTAGCCTTCGACGACGATGATTTCGTCGAGGTTGCGATTGTTCTTGCGCGCTTCATAGAGGCCGTAAAGCTCCTGGCCTTTATGGAATACCGGGGTTTCCGGTGAATTGAGGTATTTCGGTTTGTCGTCGCCCAGTACGCGACCGCCAAAAGCGATGATGCGCCCGCGACTGTCGCGGATCGGGAACATCACGCGATCGCGGAAGCGGTCATAGCGTTTGCCGGTTTCGGCGTTCTCGATCAGCAGTCCGGCGTCGACCATGGCTTTTTGTTGCAGGGTGTCGCTGCTCAAGTGCTTGAACAGATTGTCCCAGCCGGGCGGGGCGAAGCCGAGGCCGAAGTCGCGGGCGATTTCACCGGTCAGGCCACGGCCCTTCAAATAGTCCACGGCGGCTTTGCGCGAGGGGTGGCTTTTCAGCGCCTGCCGGTAAAAATCAGCGGCGGCGGTGAGCAGCGGGTACAGCGGCGAATCGGTCGGTTGCCGCGGTTTATGCGGGCGGCCGCTCTCTTCGCGGGGTATCTCCATGCCGGCGGCTTTGGCCAGTTCTTCGACGGCCTGGACGAAATCCAGGTTGTCGTGGTCCATCATGAAGCCGAGGGCGTTGCCGCCAGCGCCGCAACCAAAGCAGTAATAGAACTGTTTGTCGGGGCTTACGCTGAAGGACGGGGTTTTCTCTTTGTGAAACGGGCAGCAGGCAGTGTAGTTCTTGCCGGCTTTTTTCATTTGCAGGCGAGAGCTGACCACGTCGACGATGTCGGTACGGTTCAGAAGGTCGTCAATGAAGCTCTGGGGAATTAGCCCGGCCATGGCGTTCTCGTCATCTGCGCTGAAACGGATCCAAAACGAACGGCGAACAAACGCGGGTCATTGGATGAGGCACACAGGAATGTGGCTCGACCAGTGTCGTCTGCGTAATCGCTGTCGGGAAGTGTATCTGCCGAAAATCCACTGAGGTTAGTACCAATCAGTATTCGACTGTTTGAAAGTATTGCGCTGAAATCCGCTGTGGCCAGTTGATGGCCCTCGGATCGCTCATAAGCGGGCACGCAAGAAGGTGCCTTGGGCTGATCGTCGTGAGAGGAATCAGTGGGTGTGCTCGTCAGTAGCCTTGGAAGGCTCGTCAGAAAAGACGTGCACCGCTGGCAAAAGAGCCAGGTCTGACGCTGTGAAGCAGATTTGTCTTGGTCGCGTCTGCGACTTTGACGGTGAAGCATCAAGCGATTTCCGCAAATGCCATTAGCCCGGCTGAGGGCCGGGCTTGGCAGAAGCTTGCTACGAACGTCTGTGTATTAGTACAGACGAACGGCGCGGCGCTGTTCGCGCTGTACTTTCTTGGCGTGACGCTTAACAGCGGCTGCTGCTTTACGCTTACGCTCAGAAGTTGGCTTCTCGTAAAATTCGCGGCTACGAACTTCAGCCAGTACACCGGCTTTTTCGCAGGAGCGCTTGAAACGACGCAGAGCTACGTCGAAGGGTTCGTTCTCTTTTACTTTGACGGCTGGCATCCAGAGCTACCTTCATTCATTACCGGGGTCAACATCCTCGCGGCAAAAGAGCACTTGAAGACGTCGGTTTTTAAGGGTTGCGGATGTTAACTCCTCATCGACCGGAATGCAAAGCCTCTGATCGAAAACCGCTAGTCGGGGCATCCCATGGCGACTATTATGCGCGCCTTCGAATTCAGCCTAAACAAGGCGCAAACCCATGCTAGTACTGGGATTAGAAACCTCCTGCGACGAAACCGGTGTCGCATTATATGACAGTGAACGCGGGCTGCTCGCCGACGCGCTGTTCAGCCAGATCGACCTGCACCGCGCCTATGGTGGCGTGGTGCCGGAGCTGGCCTCGCGTGACCACGTCAAACGCATGCTGCCCTTGATTCGTCAGGTGTTGGCCGAGGCTGACTGCGTGCCGACCGAGATCGACGCCATCGCTTATACCGCGGGTCCGGGCCTGGTCGGGGCGCTGCTGGTCGGCGCGTCCTGTGCTCAGGCGCTGGCGTTTGCCTGGGGCATTCCGGCGCTCGGCGTGCACCACATGGAAGGCCATTTGCTGGCGCCGATGTTGGAGTCGCAACCGCCGCAATTCCCGTTCGTCGCTTTGTTGGTGTCGGGCGGGCATACGCAGCTGGTTCAGGTCGACGGCATTGGCCAATACACGTTGTTGGGCGAGACCCTCGACGATGCCGCCGGCGAAGCGTTCGACAAGACTGCGAAGATGATGGGCCTGAATTATCCGGGCGGTCCGGAAATCGCGCGTCTGGCTGAACAGGGCGTGGCCGGACGTTTCACATTTCCGCGACCAATGTGCGATCGGCCGGGGCTGGCCTTCAGTTTCAGCGGTTTGAAAACCTTCGCGCTGAACACCTGGCAACAATGCGTCAGCGCCGGGGACGACAGCGAGCAAGCCCGTTGCGACATCTCGCTGGCGTTCCAGCAGGCCGTGGTGGAGACTTTGACCATCAAGTGCAAGCGCGCCCTGAAAGCGGCGGGCATGCGTCGTCTGGTGATTGCCGGCGGCGTCAGCGCCAACAAGGCATTGCGCACGTCGCTGGAGAAAATGCTCGGCGATATGCAGGGTGACGTGTTTTACGCGCGTCCCGAATTCTGCACCGACAACGGCGCGATGATTGCGTTTGCCGGTTGCCAGCGTTTACAGGCCGGTCAGCACGAAAGCCTGGCGATCAGCGTGCAGGCACGCTGGCCGATGGAGCAATTGTCGGCGCTGTAACGACGAGCGAGATGAGCGGGGCTCATGGGCGGTATTTAAAAATGCCGTTCGCGCCCGGCAAACAGGTCGCGTAGATTGCCGCGATGACGCCAGACGATCAGCGCCGTGAGTGCGCTCATCGGCAGCAGCGCCGCCGGTTCCTGCCAGGCCAGCAGCGGCAGGGTCAGCGGCGTGGCAATCAGCGCCGCCAGTGAGCTGGTGCGGGTCAGGTAGAACGTCAGCAGCCACGCGCACACCGCCAACAGTGCGGCGGGCGGGTAGAGGCCCAGCAGCATGCCGGCGGCGGTGGCGACACCTTTGCCGCCGCGAAAGCGGAAGTACAGCGGGAATAGGTGACCGATCACGGCGCACACGCCAATCCAGGCCTGTTCTTGCACTGAAAGGCCGGCAGCAGCGGCGATCAGCACCGGCACCAAGCCTTTGCACAGGTCGCCGAGCAAGGTCAGGACGGCGAGTTTTTTGCCGGCCAGACGCAACATGTTGGTGGCGCCGGCATTGCCCGAGCCACTCATTCGCGGATCCGGATTACCGGTCAGGCGGCTGAGCAAAATGGCGAAGGACAGCGAGCCGAGCAGGTAGGCGAAGGTCGCCAATAACCAAAACATGCTAACTATTCCGGGCGAGGACGCCCTGATTCTAACGGCGCAATGCGCCCTTGTCGTGCAGCGGAGAGAAGTGCTTGGACAGAGTGTTTATCGAGGGCCTGGAAGTCGACACCGTAATCGGTGCCTACGACTGGGAGCGCGGCATCCGCCAGTGCCTGCGACTTGATCTGAGCTTCGCTTGGGACAATCGCCCGGCAGCCGCGGGTGATGACCTGACCCTGGCGCTCGATTACGCGAGCGTTTCCTCGCGGATCCAGGCGTTCGCCGAGCAGGCGCAATACCAGTTGGTCGAGACCTTTGCCGAACGTTTGGTGGAAGTGTTGATGAGCGAATTCAAGATCACCTGGATGCGCCTCAAGCTGACCAAGCCCGGCGCGGTGCCAGCGGCCACGGGTGGCGTGGGCGTGGAGATCGAGCGCGGATGTCGCTGACTCAGGTTCACCTCGGGCTCGGGAGCAATATCGAGCGCGAAGCCCATTTGCAGGCAGGCCTGGAAGCGCTCGCGGGTTTTCTGGTGGATATCCGCTGCTCGGCGGTGTTCGAAAGCCAGCCGGTGGGAATCAAAAGCGGTCCGTTCTTCAACTTCGTGGTCTCGGCTTATACCGATTTGCCGCTGATGGAGTTGGACCGCCGACTCAAATTCATCGAAGCGGACAACGGCCGTTATGCGCCGGACCGCAAGGGTTTGCCGCTGGATATTGACGTGTTGTTGTTCGGCGATCAGGTGGGCAACTTCGACGGTTTGATCCTGCCCCGAGCCGAAATTCTGAAAAACGCCTTTGTGCTGTGGCCGTTGTCGCTGATTGCGCCGGACCGAGTGCATCCGGGTGTAGGCAAAAGCTTCGCGACGTTGTGGGCCGAGGCGCAGATTGATCAGGTGTTGGCGCCGGTGGCGTTTGAGTGGCGTGGGCAGCAACTGACGCCTTCGAATTTGTTGTGAGGCGGGTGACGCTTTCGCGGGCAAGCCTCGCTCCTACAGGGTTTAGCGCAGAACCTGTAGGAGCAAGGCTTGCCCGCGAAGCTTTTCAAACAGATGCCGCGTCCTTGTAGGCCTTCAGCACCTTCAACCGCTCGCGCTTGATCGCCTCACCCAATTTGGGCCCCTTGAAGCCCTTCTCCAGCAACGGCTGAATCGCCACGCCGCGCGCAGCACTCGCCGCGCCGCGCAAATAATCCGCTTGTGGATAACTTCTCTGTTCCAGACCTTTGCGCCCGCGCGCATCCATCTCACAGGCGACCACAAACTCTTCAAACCGCTGTGGCCGCCGGTACACATCAAAACTCTGCAGCAACTCCAGCAACGTTGATGCTTTCAGCTCCAGCGCGCGGTGGCCGTGGGTGTGATATTGGCCAACCAGCAAAGCCAATTCCTGACAATCCTTCGGTGCCTTGAAGCGTTCGTTGACCGCTTTGATCAGCTTCAGCCCCGTGTGTTCATGGGCAATATGCCGAGGCCAGTCTTTTTCCGGGGTCAGGCCTTTGCCGAGATCGTGCAGCAGGCAGGCCCAGCGCACGGTCAGCGGTTGCTTGTGCAGTGCCGCTTGCTCCAGCACGCTCAAAGTGTGCACGCCGGTATCGATTTCCGGGTGGTGCGCTTCGGGTTGCGGCACTCCGAACAGCGCATCGACTTCCGGCAGCAGCACCTTCAACGCGCCACATTCACGTAAGACTTGGATAAACACCTGTGGCTGATCTTCCATCAGCGCGCGGGAGATTTCTTTCCAGCTGCGTTCCGCCGTCAGTGCCTCCAATTCGCCGGAATCACTGAGCTGGCGCATCAACTCCAAGGTCTCTGGCGCGACTTTAAAACCGAGCCCGGCATAACGCGCAGCGAAGCGTGCAACGCGCAGAACTCGGAGCGGATCTTCGGCGAACGCGGGGGAAACGTGACGAAGCACGCGCGCGGCGAGATCGCGCTGGCCATGGTACGGATCGGTCAGATTTAGCTGATCGTCTTCGGCCATGGCATTGATTGTCAGGTCGCGGCGAATCAGGTCTTCTTCGAGGGTGACTTCTGGGCTGGCGTGAAAAACGAAGCCGCCGTAACCGCGACCGCTTTTGCGTTCGGTGCGGGCGAGGGCGTATTCGTCGCCGGTTTTCGGGTCAAGGAACACCGGGAAATCCGACCCGACCGGACGATAGCCCAAAGCGAGCATTTCTTCGGCGGTAGCGCCGACCACCACTCGGTCAATGTCGGTGACCGGGATGCCTAGCAGGCGATCGCGTACGGCGCCGCCGACTTTATAAATCTGCATAAAAAACCTCCGTTAGCGCGACAGAATAACCGTTGCATCGCGCTTTCGGAGGCACAAAACCAATCAAAGATGAATGACAGCCAAGTCCAGCCGACCGTAATCGCCCTCGGCGTGTTCGCTTCTGGGCGGAACATGGTGGGTTTTCGTCACTTGGTCGCCTTGCAGGGTTTCCAGATGAATGTCGAAGCCCCACAAGCGATGCAAGTGTTTGAGCACTTCTTCGGTGGACTCGCCCAGCGGTTTGCGGTCGTGTTGCTGGTGGCGCAGGGTCAGCGAGCGATCACCACGCCGGTCGATGCTGTAGATCTGCACGTTAGGTTCGCGATTGCCCAGATTGTATTGCGCGGCCAGGGTTTCACGTATGGTCCGGTAACCGGGTTCATCGTGAATGGCCGGGACCAGCAAATCGTCCTTCTGGTCATCATCGAGAATGCTGAACAGCTTGAGGTCGCGGATCACCTGGGGCGACAGGTATTGCAGGATGAAACTCTCATCCTTGAAGCTGCTCATGGCGAACTTGATGGTCGACAGCCAATCGGTGCCGGCAATGTCCGGGAACCAGCGGTAATCCTCTTCGGTCGGGTGCTCGCACATGCGCCGGATGTCGCGGTACATGGCAAAACCCAGTGCGTAGGGGTTGATGCCGCTGTAGTAGGGGCTGTCGAAACCGGGCTGCATCACCACGCTGGTGTGCGAGGTGAGGAATTCCATCATGAAGCCGTCAGTCACCAGGCCTTCGTCGTACAAGTCGTTCATCAGCGTGTAGTGCCAGAACGTCGCCCAGCCTTCGTTCATTACCTGTGTCTGGCGTTGCGGGTAGAAATACTGCGCGATCTTGCGCACGATCCGCACAATTTCGCGCTGCCACGGCTCCAGCAGCGGCGCGTGTTTTTCGATGAAGTACAGGATGTTTTCCTGAGGTTCGGCGGGGAAGCGCGCGTTGTCCTTGTCGCTGTACTTGTCCGCGCCTTTGGGAATCGTGCGCCAGAGGTCGTTGATCTGTTTCTGCAGATGCTCTTCACGATCCTTCTGCCGCCGCCGCTCTTCCTCGGCGGAAATCGGGTAAGGACGTTTGTAACGGTCGACGCCGTAGTTCATCAAGGCGTGGCACGAATCGAGCAAGTCCTCCACCGCGTCGATGCCGTGGCGCTCCTCGCACTGCATGATGTACTGCTTGGCAAACACCAGGTAATCGATGATCGAGCTGGCGTCGGTCCAGGTGCGGAACAGGTAATTGCCCTTGAAGAAGCTGTTATGGCCATAGCAGGCATGCGCCACGACCAGCGCCTGCATGCAGATGGTGTTTTCTTCCATCAAGTAGGCGATGCATGGATCGGAGTTGATCACGATCTCGTAGGCGAGGCCCATCTGACCGCGACTGTAGGACTTTTCGGTACTGAGGAAGTGTTTGCCGTAGGACCAATGGTGATAGCCCAGCGGCATGCCGACAGAGGCGTAAGCGTCCATCATCTGTTCCGCGGTGATCACTTCAATCTGGTTGGGATAGGTATCCAGGGCGTAACGAGCCGCCAGACGACTGATTTCCTTGTCGTAGGCCTGGATCAGCTCGAACGTCCACTCGGAGCCGGTGGAAATGGGTTGGCGCTTCTGCTCTTTGGCGGTCATGTCACTAACCTGCGCTGGAAGAGTTCACGGAAGACCGGATAGATATCCCCGGCCGAGACCAGTTGCTGCTGGGCAAAAGTGTCAGAAAAGGCGTCGGCAATGCGTTCGTACTCGAACCACAAAGCCTGATGTTCGCGTGGGGTGATTTCGACGTAAGTGTAGTACTGCACAAACGGCATGATCTGGTTGATCAGGATGTCGCGGCAGATTGGCGAGTCGTCGTTCCAGTTGTCGCCGTCGGAAGCCTGGGCGGCATAGATGTTCCACTCATTGCTCGGATAACGCTCGGCCATGATTTCCTGCATCAGTTTCAATGCACTGGAAACGATGGTGCCGCCGGTTTCCCGTGAGTAGAAAAACTCCTCTTCGTCGACTTCGCGCGCACTGGTGTGGTGGCGAATGAATACCACGTCGATTTTGTCGTAGTTACGCTTGAGGAACAGGTACAGCAGGATGAAGAAGCGTTTGGCGATGTCCTTGGTCGCCTGCGTCATCGAGCCGGATACGTCCATCAGGCAGAACATCACCGCTTTCGAGCTCGGATTGGGCTGCTTGATCAGCAAGTTGTATTTGAGGTCGAAGGTGTCGAGAAACGGCACGCGGTGAATGCGCGCGCTGAGTTTTTCGATTTCGGCTTCGATTTCCTGGATATCACCGAAGTTGTCCGGCTCCTCTCTTTTGAGCCGGGCCAGTTCTTCTTTGGCATCGCGCAAGCGCTTGCGGCTGCTGCCGGACAGGGCGATGCGCCGCGCGTGGGCGGAACGCAAGGTGCGGATGATGTTGATCCGCGACGGATTGCCCTCGTTGCTGATGCCCGCGCGAACGGTTTTGAAAGTGTCGGTGCCGGTCAGGTTGCGCTTGACCAGATTCGGCAGCTCCAAGTCTTCAAACATGAATTCGAGGAATTCTTCCTGGGTTATCTGGAAGACAAACTCGTCCATGCCTTCGCCAGAGTTGCCGGCCTTGCCTGGACCTCTGCCGCCGCCGCCCCCCGGAGGCCGGGCGATGTGTTCGCCGCTGGTGAATTCCTTGTTGCCGGGGTGCACGACGGTCTGTTTGCCGCCGCGCCCGTGGTGCAGCACCGGTTCGTCGATGTCGCGACCGGGGATGCTGATTTGTTCGCCATGCTCCATGTCCGTAATGGAGCGGCGGCTGACCGCCTCTTCGACAGCCTTTTTGATGTGATCACGGTAGCGCCGCAGAAACCGCTGGCGGTTCACCGTGCTCTTGTTTTTGCCATTGAGACGTCGGTCGATCACATAGCTCATAGGGCCCTCCGGGCAGCTTCAAGTTGTGAGCTGCAAGCTGCAGGTCGAAGCAGTCGCCCGGATAACAGGGCTCAGGCGCTTGTTCCTTGCAGCTTGTGGCTTGTAGCTTGTTGCTGCGTCACTGCGATTTCCGGACCCGTAGGTACCATTCGGACAGCAGACGTACCTGTTTGTCGGTGTAGCCGCGCTCGACCATCCTGGTGACGAAGTCGTTGTGCTTCTGCTGGTCCTCTTTGCTGGCCTTGGCGTTGAAGCTGATGACCGGCAGCAGGTCCTCGGTGTTCGAGAACATTTTCTTCTCGATGACCACACGCAGTTTTTCGTAGCTGAGCCAGGTTGGATTTTTGCCGTTGTTGTTGGCGCGGGCGCGCAGCACGAAGTTGACGATTTCGTTGCGGAAATCCTTCGGATTGCTGATGCCGGCCGGTTTCTCGATTTTCTCCAGTTCTTCGTTCAGTGCGACGCGATTGAGGATCTCGCCGGTTTCCGGATCGCG
The DNA here is from genome assembly GCF_002836905.1 of Pseudomonas sp. 43NM1. Lineage (NCBI taxonomy): Bacteria > Pseudomonadati > Pseudomonadota > Gammaproteobacteria > Pseudomonadales > Pseudomonadaceae > Pseudomonas > Pseudomonas sp. 43NM1. The sequence continues at coordinate 74,098 of NZ_MKGS01000151.1, forward strand.
GTATTCCTGGTCCTGAATCCAGAAGTCGGCGTACAGCACGTAGCGGTCGAAAATGTTCTGGCCGTACTCGCTGTAAGACTCGAGGTAGGCGGTCTGGATCTCCTTGCCGATGAACTCGATGTAGCGCGGAGCCAGGTATTCCTTAAGGAAGCGCAGATAACGCTCGCGGGTTTCAGCCTGGAATTGTTCCTGTTCGATCTGTTGTTCCAGCACGTAGAGCAAATGCACCGGGTTGGCGGCGATTTCGTGCGGATCGAAGTTGAAGACCTTCGACAGGATCTTGAACGCAAAGCGGGTCGACAGGCCGTTCATGCCTTCGTCGACACCGGCGTTGTCGCGGTATTCCTGAATCGACTTGGCTTTCGGATCGGTATCCTTGAGGTTCTCGCCGTCGTACACGCGCATCTTCGAATAGATGTTGGAGTTTTCCGGCTCTTTGAGGCGCGAGAGCACGGTGAACTGGGCAAGCATTTTCAAGGTGTCGGGCGCGCAATGCGCTTTGGCCAGCGAACTGTTGAACAGCAGTTTGTCGTAGATCTTCACTTCGTCGCTGACGCGCAGGCAGTACGGGACTTTGACGATGTAGATCCGGTCGATGAACGCTTCGTTGTTCTTGTTGTTGCGGAAGGTGTGCCACTCCGATTCGTTGGAGTGGGCGAGCAGGATCCCGGTAAACGGAATCGCCCCCAGGCCTTCGGTACTGTTGTAGTTGCCTTCCTGCGTGGCAGTCAGCAATGGGTGCAGCACCTTGATTGGCGCCTTGAACATTTCGACGAATTCCATCAGGCCCTGGTTGGCCCGGCACAGCGCGCCCGAGTAGCTGTAAGCGTCGGCGTCGTTCTGCGGGTATTCCTCGAGTTTGCGGATATCGACCTTGCCGACCAGCGCCGAGATGTCCTGGTTGTTTTCATCGCCAGGTTCAGTCTTGGCCACGGCAATCTGGTTAAGGATCGACGGATACAGTTTCACCACCCGGAACTGGCTGATGTCACCGCCGAATTCGGCCAGGCGTTTGGTCGCCCACGGCGACATGATGGTGTTGACGTAGCGGCGCGGGATGCCGAAGTCTTCCTCGAGGATCGCGCCATCTTCAGTGGCGTTGAACAGACCCAGAGGCGATTCGAATACCGGCGAGCCCTTGATGGCGTAGAAGGGCACTTTTTCGATCAGCTGTTTGAGCTTCTCGGCCAGCGACGATTTACCGCCACCGACGGGACCGAGCAGGTAGAGGATTTGTTTCTTTTCCTCGAGGCCCTGAGCGGCATGGCGGAAATACGAGACGATCTGGTCGATGCATTCTTCCATCCCGTGGAAGTCTTCAAAGGCCGGATAGCGGCGGATTACCTTGTTGGAAAAGATTCGCGACAATCTCGAGTTGGCCGAGGTGTCGAGCAGCTCCGGTTCTCCGATGGCCAGCAGCAGACGCTCGGCGGCGGAAACGTAGGCGCTGCGGTCCTTTTTGCACAGCTCAAGATATTCTTGCAGCGAGAATTCTTCCTGGCGTGTGGACTCGAAGCGTTGTTGGAAGTGGCTAAAGATACTCATGACGTCACCTCGCTCGATACGTGGAGCCGACGCCGAATCATTCAGTCGATGCTGGCAGCCGCTGAATACTCAGTGGCTGTTTACCCCCCAGAACTCTTTCAGAGCTGACTACCCCGAAAGTTACTCCCGATGATCCGCGCGCCGGTGTACCGGCTCTCCCCTGTTTTGGATGGCCTGCGCTTAAGGATAGTTGGGAATTCAGGAGGTAAAGGCGAGATACGTAATTAGTTGTGGCAGACCGTTCGTCTGCCACCGCGCCAGCCCGCGAGGGCCGGGGTCTTGCGCGTTACAAAAAAATTATTCGGAGGTGCCTTGCGCGGTTTCCGCCGGATAAGTCGTGCGCCACAGCTCAAAACCACCGTCCATGCTGTAGACGTCGGAGAAGCCCTGGCTGATCAGGTAGCCTGCGGCGCTTTGGCTGGAATTGCCGTGATAGCAGACCACCACGATCGGTGCGTCGAGGTCGGCGGCGCGGATGAAGTCGGCAATGGAAACGTTGTCCAGATGCTTCGAGCCGGCGATGTGCAGCGCGGCAAAAGTAGCTGCGTCGCGGACATCGACGACCACCGCGCCTTTCTCGCGCAATGCCTGGGCTTTTTGTGGGGGGATTCGTTTGAATTCGCTCATGGGCGGGCTCCTGTGGCTCGGCAGAACGCGCAGTTTAGCGCTGGGCGCCGGCGCTGGTTTGTTCGGAAATAAGTGGCGCGACTGACGGCTCGGCGTTGCCGCGTTCGTCGCATTTGCAACTGATGCGCTGCAGCGTATCGACGTTCAGCAGCGTTAGCGCACCGCCCCAGACACAACCGGTGTCGAGGGCGTAAACGCCAGGCTCGGCGCATTTGCCTTCGAGCGCTGCCCAGTGGCCGAAGATGATCTTCAGGCCTTTGGTTTTGCGTTCCTTGTGCTGGAACCACGGCGCGTAACCCGGCGGCGCGCTGTCGGCGCCTTCCTTGCCCTTGAGTTCGAGCTTGCCTTCGCTGGTGCAGAAACGCATCCGGGTGAAGTAGTTGGTGATCACCCGCAAGCGGTCGACGCCCGTGAGGTCGCTGTTCCATTTGGCCGGCTCGTTGCCGTACATGCCATCCAGAAACGGTGGCAACAGATTGTCATCACGCAATGCTGCTTCGACTTCGCCGGCGCACTTCAAGGCTTTGCGCAGCGACCATTGCGGCGGGATGCCGGCATGCACCAGAGCGATCTCGCGCGCTTCGTCGTAATGCATGAGTTTTTGCTGGCGCAGCCACTCCAACAAGTCCGCGCAATCAGGCGCTTCGAGAATTTCGCGCAGGGTATCGCCTTTCTTCAGGCGTTCGATGTTGCGGCCGGCGGCCAGCAAGTGCAGGTCATGATTACCGAGCACGCAGACCAGCGATTCACGAATGCCATAGAGGAAGCGCAGGGTTTCCAGCGAGTGCGGGCCTCGGTTGACCAGATCACCGACCAGCCACAGCTTGTCTTGCGCCGGATCGAAAGCCACTTGCTTGAGCAGACACTGCAGCGGTTCGAGGCAGCCTTGCAGGTCACCGACGGCATAGGTTGCCATCAGTGCAGGGCTCCGGGCACCGCCAGACGGAAAGGCGCAATGATGGCATCGAAGTGTTTGCCGTCGTCGGCGACCATTTCGTAAGTGCCTTGCATGGTGCCGACCTTGGTGGTCATGACCGTGCCGCTGCTGTACGTGTGGTTTTCACCGGACTTGATCAATGGCTGCAAACCGACGACGCCAGCGCCGCGCACTTCTTCGACATGCCCGTCACCGTCAGTGATGACCCAGTGCCGCGACAACAGCTTGGCCGGGAGCTGGCCATTGTTGTGCACGGTGATGGTGTAGGCGAAGGCAAAGCGCGCTTGATCGGGTTGCGATTGTTCTGCCAGATAGCGAGTGACGACGCTGACGTCGACCTGATAACGAGGATCGGACATGCAAAAGGCCTTAAAAACGATGCGGGACGCGGGGCGTAGCTGAAGGGCATCAGTCTAGGCCAAGTATCGGGTAGTAAACCAGACATCGCGTCTGGCGTCCTACCCGATAACGCTCAGGCCTGTCAGTCGACCGCGCGGGCTTGCAGCACTTGTTCGCTGAGCTTGTCCGCCAGGCGCACGAAAGCGGCGAGGTCGAGTTGCTCGGGACGCAGGCTGCCATCGACACCGGCGGCTTCGATTTCGTCGTTGCTCAGGAGCAATTTGAGGGTGTTGCGCAGGGTCTTGCGGCGCTGGTTGAAGGCTTCGCGAACGACGCGCTCCAGCAGTTTGTGATCCTTGGCCGGGTGCGGCAGTACATCGTGCGGCACCAGACGAACGATCGCCGAGTCGACTTTCGGCGGCGGATTGAACGCGCCCGGGCCAACGTTGAACAGGTGCTCAACGCGGCAATGGTACTGAACCATGATCGACAGACGACCCCAATCACCACCGCCAGGACCCGCCGCCAGACGCTCGACCACTTCCTTTTGCAGCATGAAGTGCATGTCGCGAATGATCCCGGCGTTGTTCAGCAGGTGAAAAATCAGCGGCGTCGAGATGTTGTACGGCAGGTTACCGACCACCCGCAGGCTGTTCGGCGCGGCGTTGAGGCTGTTGAAGTCGAACTTCAGCGCATCGCCCTGGTGCAGGTTGAAATTGCTTTTGTCGGCGAATTGCTGGTTGAGGATCGGTATCAGGTCCTTGTCCAGCTCCACCACGTCCAGTTGCGCGCCGCTGTTGAGCAAACCTTGGGTCAGTGCACCCTGGCCCGGACCGATTTCCAGCAGGCGGTCTTCGGGTTTTGCGCGGACAGCGCGCAGGATGCGGTCGATAACGCCGGCATCGTGCAGGAAGTTCTGGCCAAAGCGTTTGCGCGCCTTGTGTTGGTAATGCTCGGTCATAAACGGGTCTCGGCCATCTGGTAGGCGGTTTCCAGGGCGACCTGCAGGCTGCCGGTGTCGATCTTGCCGCTACCGGCCAGGTCCAGGGCTGTGCCGTGGTCCACCGATGTGCGGATGATCGGCAAGCCGAGGGTCACGTTGACTGCCGCGCCGAAGCCTTTGTACTTCAGCACCGGCAAGCCCTGGTCGTGGTACATCGCCAGCACCGCGTCGCAGTGCTCCAGATATTTGGGGGTAAACAGAGTGTCGGCGGGCAGGGGACCACGAAGGTCCATGCCTTCGCCGCGCAGGCGCTCTAATGTGGGTTCGATAATGTCGATTTCTTCATGGCCCAAGTGTCCGCCTTCACCGGCGTGGGGGTTGAGTCCACAGACGAGAATGCGTGGCTGGGCGATGCCGAATTTTTCTTGCAGGTCGGCGTGCAGAATCCGCGTAACCCGCTCCAGACGCTGCGGGGTGATTGCATCGGCAATCTCGCGCAGCGGCAGGTGAGTGGTAACCAGCGCGACACGCAATCCACGCGTGGCGAGCATCATTACCACTTGTGCGGTGTGGGTCAGGTCAGCGAGGAATTCCGTGTGCCCGGAGAAGGCGATCCCGGATTCGTTGATCACGCCTTTGTGCACGGGCGCGGTGATCATCCCGGCGAAATGCCCGTCGAGGCAGCCCTGGCCGGCACGGGTCAGGGTTTCCAGGACGAACGCCGCATTGGCCTTGTCCAGTTGCCCGGCGGTGACCTTGGCGTTGAGCGGGGTATCCCAGACATACAAGCTGTTGGCGGGCGCGGGCGCGTCCGGCCAGTTATCCGGGGTGACCGCCAGCAAATCGACAACCACGCCCAGCTGCGCGGCCCGCTCGGTGAGCAGGTCGCGGCTGGTAATGGCAATCAGGGGATGTGGCTGTTGTTGCGAGGCGAGTAGCAGGCACAGGTCTGGACCTATGCCGGCCGGCTCGCCGGGTGTCAGAGCAAAACGCTTGGGTTTCACTGCGCTGCCTGGTCTGCACCAGGGAGTTTGATCTCGACGTACGCTTCGTCACGGATCTGACGCAGCCAGGTTTGCAGCTCTTCGTCGTATTTGCGGTTACGCAGTACGGTCATCGCTTGCTGCTCACGCGCCTGGCTGGTGCTGTCGGTGGCGCGACGGCCAAGGACTTCCAGCACGTGCCAGCCGTATTGAGTCTGGAACGGCTTGGACAGCTGACCTTGCGGAGTATTGGCCATCACTTCGCGGAACTCAGGCACCAGCGCGTTCGGGTCGATCCAGTTGAGGTCGCCGCCGTTAAGCGCGGAACCCGGATCTTCCGAGAAGCTTTTCGCCAGTTCGCCGAAATCTTCACCTGCTTCGATACGGGTGTAGAGCGATTCGGCCAACGCCTTGGTTTTAGCTTCGTCGCGGATCGGGCTTGGCTTGACCAGGATGTGGCGCACGTGCACTTCATCACGGGTTTGCGTCTCGCCACCACGCTTGTCCAGAACCTTCAGGATAATGAAGCCGCCCGGGGTGCGCATTGGCTGGGTGATGTCGCCGACAGCCATGGTGCTCAGCATGCGATCGAACGGAGGTGGCAGTTGGGCCGCTTTGCGGAAGCCCATGTCGCCGCCTTCAAGTGCGGTTTCGCTGGCAGATTTGGCGATTGCCAACTGAGCGAAGTCCGCGCCTTGCTTGAGTTGCTGATAAACCGCGTCCGCTTGTTTGGCTGCTGCCTGAATTGCGTCGGAATTAGCGCTTTCCGGCGTAGGAATCAGGATGTTGGCCAAACGGTATTCTTCGGACAGCTGCATTTTGCCCAGGTCGGAGGCGAGGAAGTTCTTCACTTCCTGCTCGGAGACTTGGATGCGCTCGGCGACACGGCGCTGGCGGACACGGCTGATGATCATTTCGCGACGAATCTGGTCACGCGCGTCGTCGTAAGACAAACCGTCGTGGGCCAGAGCGGCACGGAACTGCTCGATCGACATGTTGTTGCGCTGGGCGATAGTGCCGACAGCCTGGTTCAGCTCTTCATCGGTGATGCGGATGCCGGAACGTTCGCCGATCTGCAGTTGCAGGTTTTCGACGATCAGACGCTCCAGAACCTGTTTGTCCAGCACGTTGGCCGGCGGCACGGCAGAGCCGCGCTTGGCGATGGTTTGCTGAACTTCATGGACGCGTTGGTCCAGTTGGCTCTGCATGACCACGTCGTTGTCGACGATCGCCACCACTTTATCGATGGACTGCACCGCGGCGTTAGCCGCGGTACCCAGGAACAGCGCGCCCAGCATCAGCGGGCGCAGACAATCAGAAAGCTTGGTCTTCACGTTCACGATAACCTTGAATGCCTTTGTCGAGGAAGCTCTCTACTTTGGCGCCGGTGAGGCCGCCGAGTCCCTTCAGAACAATTTGGAGGAAGACGCCATGGTCGCCTTTTTCGTTTTCCGGAGCGTCTTGGCTGGTTTCGTCGTAATCGACAAAGTAACGGCTGATCACCCGAAGTTTCCAGCAGCAATTGTCGTACTCGAAACCACCGAAGGCTTCCAGGGTACGGTTACGGTTGTAGTCATACTGCCAGCGGCTGATGGCGTTCCACTGCGGCACGATCGGCCAGATAACCGAGAAGTCGTGCTGCTGGATCTTGTAGTAATCCTTCACGTAGTTGGCTTGGCCAGGTACGCCGTAATCACCACCACCCACGGTCCACTTACCGGTGTTCTGGTCGTAACGAACCTGGTCATTGCGATAGCGGTAGCCAACGTTTACGACCTTGTTCGGGTTGTCTTCAGGCTGATAGTGGAACATCGCGCTGCCCGAGCGCGGGCTGCGGCTGTCCGGGTCCCAGTTGTAGTCGGCCGTGGTGCGCCAATCGCGGTTCCAGCGGTATTCGTATTCCAGCGCGTAAGGCGAAACGTCGGACTTGGCGTCGTCGCGGTCTTCGAACACAACGCCCGGCAATTGCACTTTACGGTCCTTGAAGTAGAAGGCTTGGCCGACGCTGATGCGTTGACGCTCAAAACCGTTCTCTTCGATCCAGCGGTTAGTCACGCCCAGCGACAGTTTGTTCTCGTCGCCGACACGGTCAGAACCGGAGAAACGGTTGTCGCGGAAAAGCGACGAATAGTTGAAGGTGTTCTCGCCGGTGTCGAACACTGGAATGTCGGACTGGTCTTTCTCTGGAACGTAGAGATAGAACAGGCGCGGTTCGAGTGTCTGGCGGTAGTTCTTGCCGAACCACTGGGTATCGCGATCGAAGTACAGGCCGCTGTCGATACTGGCGATTGGCACGCCACGATTCTGATTGCGGCTGTAGCTTTCGTCGGCCAGCAAGGTGTTTTTACCTTGCTGATCAAGGTCCAGATCGTACTGGGTGTATTGATATTTGAGCGTTGGCTTGATGTAGCCATACGACGCGTTCAGCGGCAGGCTCACTGCCGGTGCGAGGTTCAGACGGTTACCATTGGCGCGGGCGAGACCGGCCACGTTGGTATCCAGGCGCCGGGTGACGTCCCCGTCTTCATCGGTGAAGTTGCCTGTTTTCAGATCTCGGTCAAACCGCACGACTTCGGTCTCGTAAGCGAAATCCAGCCCGCCCGGATGATACGGCAGCGCACCGTTAAAGGTGATCTGCGGCAAGCGGTCGTAAGGCGTAATGTTCGAGACGGTCGCCAATTGATAAGCCTGGGCATTCAATTGAGCGGTATAGCCTTCGCCACGATAAGTAACGGAGCCCTGCTGGTTGACGTAGTCGTCACCCTTCACGCCAATCTGGTCAGTCTGCAGATCCTGGAAGTAATAAGGATCGCTGATCTTGGTGTAGTCGACTTGCGTGAGGACGCGCGAATCGAGGCCACCCTTGTGCTGCCAGTTGTACATGTAGCGGGTTTTTTCGTAATCGGTCTGCTTGCTGCGCTCGGTGTCGTCGTCGTTGAGGTACGCGGCGCCGAACTGACCTTCGCTGGACTCGGTCAGGTAACGGAACTCGCCTTCCACCAACATGCCGCGCTTGCTCATGTAACGCGGATACAACGTGGCGTCGTAGTTCGGCGCCAGGTTGAAGTAGTAAGGCGTGACCAGCATGAAGCCGGTATCGGTGCCGGTGCCGATGGTCGGCGGCAGGAAACCTGACTGGCGACGGTCATCGATCGGGAAGTAGATATACGGCGTATACAGGATCGGAATGTCCTTGACCCGCAGCGTCACGTTGGTCGCGGTACCGAAACCGGTGGCCGGGTTCAAGGTGATGTTGTTGCCCTTGAGCTGCCAGGCGTTGCTGTTCGGTTCGCACGTGGTGTACGTACCATCCTTGAGGCGGATGATCGCGTTTTCGGCACGTTTGGCGTACAGCGCACTGCCGCGAATGCGCGACTTGTGCAACACGTATTCGGCGTTGTCGACCTTGGCTTCACCGGTGTCGAGCTGCACATCGGCGTGGTCGCCGACGATCAGCGCGCCATTGTCGCGAACGCGCACGTTGCCGCTCAGTTCGCCACGGCTTTCGGCCTGATACAGGCTGGCCTCATCGGCCTCGACCTGCATGCTGCCCTGACGCATGACAACGTCACCGGCCAGCGTACCGACCTGATCTTCGGTGTTATAGCGCGAGGCTTTGGCGCCGATAAAGGTCGGAGCGTCACTTTTATTCGTCTTGTCATTCATGCCAGGACGAATCGGTTCGATATAGGAACCAGAGCAGTAAGGACCGGTTTCGGCCAACTGCGCAGCAGTGAGCTTCTCGCGCGGAACCCAGTCGAGGTGACTGTAGTCTGCGCTACGGGACTTCAGGCCACGGCCCTTGGCTTCGGTGACCAGCGCAGTTTTCGCGCCAGCGTCTTCACCGGCACCATTCTGGGCTGGAGCTTCGCCGTTTGTGGTGGCTGTGGCGCTGCCGTCATGGACGGGTCGCGGCGGCAATGCAGCTGCCGGCGACTTGGGCGCACAGTCCCAGGCACCCGAAGCAGAGACTGAGCAGTCATACTGTTCCGCGGCGACCACGTAGGAAGTGGCTAGGGGTTGCAGGGCCAGCAGACTGCCGGTAACCAACAACGGAAATTTTTTACGAAACGCGGGGGATTTCAATGCCATCTTATTAGTCCGGGCTTCCTGCGTGCCATCTGCCCGCGGTGTGGGCCGCACGCCTCTCGATGGTCTGAAAAAGATGCTGGATAATAAAGCATGACCCGCTTGACGGCTAGCGCCGTCGGAGACCCTTGTAATGCCTGACCAAGATGTACGCTTGCAACACCTGAAAGTTTGGCTCGACGAACAGTTGGCAACCCTCTTTGCAGCGCAAGGCTGGGGCGCCGTGCCCCCGGCCACGTTGACTGCGGCCAGTAGCGACGCGAGTTTCCGGCGCTACTTCCGTTGGGAGGGCGAGGGCAGAAGTTTCATCGTGATGGACGCCCCGCCACCCCAGGAAAACTGCAAACCGTTCGTGGATATCGCCTTTTTGCTGGCGAAATCCGGAATAAATGTGCCGATTATTTATGCCGAAGACCTCGAACGCGGCTTTCTTTTGCTCAATGACCTGGGCAACAAGACCTATCTGGACGTGATCGATGGCGAAAATGCCGACGATTTGTTCAAGGATGCCTTGCAGGGGCTGCTGGCATTTCAGCAATTGCCGATGGTTGCGCCGCTGCCGAGCTATGACGTCGCACTGCTGCGCCGCGAACTCGAGCTGTTCCCCGACTGGTACGTGAAACATGAACTGGGCATCGAGTTCGACGCCGCCCAGCAAATGCTCTGGCAACAGGCCAGCGATCTGCTGATCGACAGCGCCCTGGCGCAGCCAAAAGTGCTGGTGCACCGCGACTACATGCCGCGCAACCTGATGCTCAGCGAGCCGAACCCCGGCGTACTGGATTTCCAGGACGCGGTATATGGCCCGGTCACCTACGACGTGACGTGTCTGTTCAAAGATGCCTTCCTCAGTTGGCCCGAAGAACGCGTGTTCGCCTGGCTTCAGGATTATTGGCAACAGGCCACCGCGCTGGGCATTCCGGTGCAGGCGGATTTCGAAGACTTCCACCGCGCCAGCGACCTGATGGGCGTGCAGCGTCACTTGAAAGTCATCGGCATCTTCGCGCGCATCTGCCACCGCGATGGCAAACCGCGCTACCTCGCCGACGTGCCGCGCTTCTTTGCTTATATAGACGCGGTGATTGCCCGTCGTCCGGAACTGGCCGAACTCGACGTGTTGCTGGCCAGTCTGCGTGCTGGAGTGCCGGCATGAAGGCAATGATTCTGGCTGCGGGCAAAGGCGAGCGCATGCGCCCGCTGACCCTGACCACGCCCAAACCGCTGGTGCGCGCCGGCGGCGTACCGCTGATCGAATATCACCTGCAAGCCTTGGCCGCTGGCGGATTCACCGAAGTGGTGATCAACCACGCGTGGCTCGGCCAGCAGATCGAAGATTATCTGGGCGATGGTTCGCGTTTTGGCCTGAGCATTCAGTACTCGCCGGAAGGTGAACCACTGGAAACCGGCGGCGGGATTTTCCGCGCTTTGCCGTTGCTCGGTGACGAGGCGTTTGTGGTGGTCAACGGCGACATCTGGACCGACTACGACTTTCGCGCGTTGCGCCAACCGATTGCCGGCCTCGCGCATCTGGTGCTGGCGGACAACCCGGCGCATCACCCGAACGGGGATTTCATCCTCGTCGATGGCCAAGTGCGTGACGCCGATGCGGATGCACAAACCCTGACTTACAGCGGCATCGCGGTTTTGCATCCGCAGTTGTTCGAGGGCTGCACCGCCGGTGCATTCAAACTCGCGCCGCTGTTTCGCAAAGCCATGGCCGACGGGCAAGTGACGGGCGAGCGCCTCGAAGGGCAATGGGTGGATGTCGGCACTTACGAGCGCCTGGCCGAAGCCGAAGCCCTGATAGAAGCGAGCCGCTGACATGCTGTGGCCAGGGACTCTGATTGGAGCCGGAGCAGGCTTTGCCATAGCCAGCATTCCGGGGGCCATGCTCGGCGCGTTGTTGGGACAGGCGCTTGACCGGCGTCTGCAATTGCACAGCTGGGCGCACTTGCGCGAAAAACTCGGTGGCCGGCCGGCGCTGCGTAATGACGAACTGTTGTTTCTGCTGCTCGGACGTCTGGCGAAAAGCGACGGACGGGTGGTCGACGGTCATATCCAGCAAGCGCGGCAGGAAATGCGTTCGCTGGAAATGACCGCGTCGGCGCAGCGCCGGGCGATTGCCGCGTTCAATCGCGGCAAATCCGGGCACGACCGTTTGCGCAGTCATCTGCGCCGTTTGAACAATCAGCCGCACGCCGCCGAAGGTGTCTTGCGCGCCTGTTGGCGAATGGTCTGGGCCGATGGGCGTGCGGGCAACAGTGAGCGCGAATTGCTCGCGCAATGGGGCAAATGGCTGGGCTGGACACCGCAACAGGTGCTGGCGCTGGCTAACGATTACGAACCGCAGAAACGCCCGCAAGTCAGCAGCGCGCTGACGTATCAGGACGCGATGCGCTTGTTGGGGGTGTCCGCCACCAGCGAGCCGGCGCAGATCAAACGCGCGTATCGGCGCCTGCTCAGTCGCCATCATCCGGACAAGATTGCCGGTTCGGGGGCGTCGGCGTTGCAGGTGCGCGAGGCGACGGACAAGACCCGGGAATTGCATAACGCCTACACGGTGATCAAGGCGCGGCGGGATTTTCGTTAGGCGGATGACTGTGTGGCGGCTGTGAGGCCGTCATCGCGAGCAAGCTCGCTCCGACAGGTTTTTCAGTGTTTTCGCGATCTGCGTTACACCGAAGATCCCTGTGGGAGCGAGCTTGCTCGCGATTGAAGGCGCCGCCAATAATTGATCAATCCGTTACAGGCTTTGGATTCAGCCACCCACGCACGCGTCGCACCAATTGCTCCTGCTCGGCGTTCACATCACCCGGCAACGCTTTCAGCGACACTTGAGTAAATGCCGAAGTCTTCAGGCGTTTGCTCGCCTGCATCCGTTCCAGCGCCGCTTTGCGGTCCAGTGGTTTGTCCTTATAGAAGACATCGGCGGTCGGCAGCTTCAAGGTCGGGGTCAGTTCGGCGAGCGGCGGTTTACCCGACGGTGGCGTCTGCGCCGCGACCATCACGAATTTCTCGACTTGCGATGGCTGTCTTTCGCTGAGGTAACGCGCCGCCCAATAAGCGCCGGTGCCATGCCCCAATATCACAATGCGTCGAGCGCTTTGCTGTTCGGCAAAAGCAATCGCCGCATCGATGCGGCCGAAGATGCGTTCGGAATCATCCTTGGCTTGAACTTCATCGGTTTCCACCACGGCTTTATCGGCCGCGTCGGCTTCACCGCCGGCCGCTTGTTCGATCGGCGTGGCGGTGGCCGTGTCCTTGCTGCCGGTGTCCGGGGACTTGATCGTTGGCGGGACTTCGACCACGCGTGGCGCAATGGCATCGCTTTGCAGGTCCGGCAAGGTGATACTCAGGCTGCTCCACTGGGCGTCCGGCAATTTGTTGCGCAAAGGGCTGATCGCTTGCGGCCAGTCAACCGTTTCGCCGGCGCCGGGGATAATAATCACCGCACCTTTGGGTTCGGCCGTATTGGCCGGTTTCCACAAAGCGAGGAAGGTTGCGTCGCCGGCCTGTAGCTGTTGTTGTTCCTGCGCGGGAATTTTTCGCTCAAGTGCGCTCGCTTCTTCCTGACTACGCTCAAGCAATGGCTGACGTTCGGCCGGCTTCTGTTCCGTGGATTGTTCTGCGGGTTGTTTCGCAGATTGCTCCGCAGCGGCGGGCGCAGGGTCGGCGGCCTCGGCGAAGGCACAGGGCAGGATCAGCGACAGGCACAATGCTGGCAATGCCAGGCGATAGACAGGGGGCATCGGATATTCCAGGCCAGAAGTTATTCCGGCAGCCTAATGGGTTGATCAGTATTTGTCAGTGTGCAGGACTTCAATGATGCGTTTTTGCTGCCTGTGGGTTATCGGCTGGGTGTGGTTTCCCTTGATGGGCTGGGCGGCGCCTGCGCCACCGGCACACCTTGCGCAATTGTCGGAGGCGCAGCAGCAATGGCTGGCGCAACACCGCGAATTGCGCGTCGGCGTGGTGTTGCAGGCGCCGTACGCGCAATACGACCGGCGTTTGCAGCGCTTGTCCGGGGTCAACGTCGAGCTGATGAAATGGCTGGCGAAGGCGCTGAAGGTCGAGCTCAGTTGGCGCAATTTCCCTGACATCGAACAACTTGAAGCGGCGGTACGCGAAGGCGAGGTCGACATTGCCCCAGGGCTGACGCAAACACCGGGCGGCCTGCGGCTGTGGCAGTTTTCCGATCCGTACATGCGCGTGCCGCAACTGGTGGTCAGCGAGCAGAAAGGCACCGGCGCGGTGGAGCTGGAAAAACTCGACAGCCAGACCCGCGTCGCCGTGCGCATGCCCAGCGTCACCGCCGATTATTTGCGCAGCAACTTCCCGCACCTGAACCTGCAAGGCGTGCCGATCGAACGGCAGGCACTGCAATTGTTGCTGAGTCAGCAGGCCGGTTACGCGGTGGTTGATGAGGCGCAACTCGGGCGATTGTCCGTCGAGCCCGAATTCGCCGGGCTGGTGGTGGTCGGCGATATCGGCTTGCCGCAGTTGCTGCGAGTGGCCACGCGCCGCGACTGGCCGGAACTGGCGGGGATTGTCGAAAGTGCGCTGCGGGCAATCCCGGCCAAGGACCTGGAGCAACTGCACAATCAATGGCTGCAACCGAAATATCCGCGCTTGTCCGAGTCGCCGGGGTTCTGGCAAAACCTCTGCATGTTGCTGACGGTGTTGCTGCTCAGCGCCGCGGCCATTGTGTTTTGGCAACGCCGCCAGCAGCACAGCCTGGAACAGCGTTTGCGCGACGCCCGCGCAGACATTGCGTTGCGCGCGGCCAGCGAAGAAGCGCTGCGCCTGACCCAGTTTTCCATCGATCAAAGCACCGTCGGCATCCTTTGGGTGAACTGGGACAGCCACGTGCGCTACGCCAATCGCGCCGCCGAAAGCATGCTCGGCTACAAGTCCGGCGCGTTGATCGAGCGTCCGCTGATCGACTTCGAACCGGGCTTGCACATGGACCGCTGGCTGAACCTGTGGAAACGCGCTCGCGCCAGCGAAGAGCCGCCGCAAAGTTTCGAAACCAATTGCCTGCGCGCCGACGGCAGTATTTTGCCGGCAGATGTTTCGTTGAGTTTCCTGCGTTTCCGCGAGGGCGAATACCTGGTGGTTTACCTCAACGACGTCACCGAACGCCGGCGTGCGCTAGCCGCGCTGCAGGAAAGCGAGGCGCGGTTGCAGGGGATTGCCGCCAACGTGCCGGGATTGGTCTTTCGTCTGGAGCGCGCGCCGGTGACAGGCCAGATCGACTTTGCCTACATCAGCGAGGGCAGCGAGAGCCTGGTCGGTTACGCGCCGGCGACTCTTGCGCATCGCGATAAAGGCCTGCGCAGCCTGGTGCATCCGGACGACAAGGCGAGTTATCACCGGACTCAGGACCACGCGCTCGACACCGACAGCGACTGGTCGTGGCAGGGCCGCATCCTCACGCGCTCCGGCGAACAGCGCTGGGCCGAGATCAAAGCCATCACCCGGCGGCTGGAGGATGGTGCCTATGTCTGGGACGGGATTGTCTGGGACATCAGCGAGAGCAAACGCATTGAGCTGGAGCTCGCCAGTTCCCGTGAACAACTGCGCGAACTGTCGGCGCATCTTGAAAGCGTGCGCGAAGAGGAAAAGGCGCGGATCGCCCGGGAAGTTCACGATGAGCTGGGGCAGATGTTGACAGTGTTGAAACTGGAAACGTCCATGTGCGAATTGGCCTACGCGCAACTGGATCCCGGGTTGCGTGAGCGCTTGAACAGCATGAAGCGGCTGATCGCGCAGTTGTTCCAATTGGTGCGCGATGTCGCGACGGCGCTGCGGCCACCGATTCTTGATGCCGGGATCGCTTCGGCGATTGAGTGGCAGGCCCGGCGTTTCGAGGCGCGCACGCAGATTCCGTGTCTGGTGCAGGTGCCGGAGAATCTCCCGCTGCTCAGCGATGCCAAGGCGATTGGGCTGTTCCGCATCCTTCAGGAAGCGCTGACCAATGTGATGCGCCATGCCCAGGCGCATACTGTCGAGCTCACGCTGGCGCTGGAGGGCGATGAGTTGTGCCTGACCGTGAGCGATGATGGCGCAGGATTTGTCGCTGCCACTGGTCGGCCGACGTCATTCGGGATTGTCGGGATGCGCGAGCGGGTGTTGATCATGGGCGGGCGGTTGGTGATCGAGAGTGAACCGGGGGAGGGCACGACTTTGAGTGTGCGCGTGCCGGTGAATGAAGCCTGATGGTTTTTTGCTGTTTAGGCTGACGTCATCGCGAGCAAGCTCGCTCCCACAGGGGATTTGGGTCAGTGCACAGATCTCTGCCATACCCCAATCACTGTGGGAGCGAGCTTGCTCGCGATAGATCTTGAATCTGGAGAAGCTTGTGATCCGTGTATTGGTAGCCGAAGACCACACCATCGTCCGTGAAGGCATCAAGCAGTTGATCGGCCTGGCCAAGGATTTGCTGGTGGTCGGCGAGGCGAGTAATGGCGAGCAGTTGCTCGAAACCTTGCGGCACGTGCCCTGCGAGGTGGTCTTGCTGGACATCTCCATGCCTGGGGTCAACGGCCTGGAAGCGATCCCGCGGATCCGCGCGCTGAACAATCCGCCGGCGATTCTGGTGTTGTCGATGCACGACGAGGCGCAAATGGCTGCGCGCGCGTTGAAGGTCGGCGCGGCGGGTTATGCGACCAAGGACAGCGATCCGGCATTGCTGCTGACGGCGATTCGCAAGGTCGCGGCGGGCGGGCGATATATCGACCCGGACCTGGCTGATCGCATGGTTTTCGAAGTCGGCCTGACCGATTCGCGACCGCTGCACTCGTTATTGTCCGAGCGCGAGTTCTCGGTGTTCGAGCGCCTGGCCCAGGGCGCCAACGTCAACGACATCGCCCAGCAACTGGCGTTGAGCAGCAAAACCATCAGCACCCACAAGGCGCGGCTGATGCAAAAGCTCAACATCACCTCCCTGGCGGAACTGGTGAAATACGCGATGGAGCACAAACTCCTCTGAATGCACCACGTCCCCTGTAGGAGCGAGGCTTGCCCGCGAAGCTTTTGGCGCCAGTGCGGACGCCTTCGCGGGCAAGCCTCGCTCCTACAGGAATCTTGTTGGCATATCCATTTGCGACATCCCCGCAAATCCGCTTTTGCCCGTGCTTGCCGCTTATAGCTTGCCGCTTACCGCTGCGTTTATCCAAACGCGCCATCCTTGTAGGGCAATCCCTACCCCCAACCTTCCATCCGGCTGAGGCGATTCTCTCCTGCGCCCCGATTTGCGTGGTCTCCAGCGTCCACTAGGCTTAGTTCACAAGCAGTCATCACTAACAAAGGTGTGGGTATGAGCCAGGTCGATTCAAGTACAGGGGCCAATGACATTCTGGTCAGCTTTCGTGGAGTGCAAAAAAGCTACGACGGCGAAAACCTGATCGTCAAAGACCTCAACCTGGAGATTCGCAAAGGCGAATTCCTCACCTTGCTCGGGCCGTCCGGTTCCGGCAAGACCACCAGCCTGATGATGCTCGCCGGTTTTGAAACGCCGACCGCTGGCGAAATCCAGTTGGCCGGGCGCTCGATCAACAACGTGCCGCCGCACAAACGCGACATCGGCATGGTGTTCCAGAACTACGCTTTGTTTCCGCACATGACCGTCGCCGAAAACCTCGCTTTCCCCTTGAGCGTGCGCGGTTTGAACAAGAGCGATGTCAGCGACAAAGTCAAAAAAGTCCTGAGCATGGTTCAGCTCGATGCGTTTGCCCAACGTTACCCGGCGCAATTGTCCGGTGGTCAGCAGCAACGTGTAGCGCTGGCCCGCGCCTTGGTGTTCGAGCCGCAACTGGTGTTGATGGACGAACCGCTCGGCGCCCTCGACAAGCAACTGCGCGAACACATGCAGATGGAAATCAAACACCTGCACCAACGCCTCGGCGTGACCGTGGTTTACGTCACCCACGATCAGGGCGAAGCGCTGACCATGTCCGACCGCGTGGCGGTGTTCCATCAGGGCGAAATCCAGCAGATCGCCGCGCCGCGTTCGCTCTACGAAGAACCGAAAAACACTTTCGTCGCCAACTTCATCGGCGAAAACAATCGTCTCAATGGCCGCTTGCACAGCCACACCGGCGACCGTTGCGTGGTCGAGTTGGCGCGCGGGGAGAAGGTTGAAGCGCTGGCGGTGAATGTCGGCAAGACCGGCGAACCCGTCACTTTGTCGATTCGCCCGGAACGCGTAAGCCTCAATGGCTCCAGCGAATCGTGCGTCAACCGCTTCTCAGGGCGGGTGGCGGAATTCATCTACCTGGGCGACCACGTGCGGGTGCGCCTGGAAGTCTGCGGCAAGACCGATTTTTTTGTGAAACAACCGATTGCCGAGCTCGATCCATCGCTCGCGGTCGGCGACGTGGTACCGCTTGGCTGGCAAGTCGAACACGTTCGCGCGCTCGACCCACTTCTAGAGGCGCATTGATCGCCCCCTGCTACACCAACCCTGCACGTGGAGAACAATATAAATGTTGAAATCCCTGAAATTCACAGCCCTGGTAATGGGCATGATCGGTGCGGCACACGCGATGGCGGCGGGCCCGGACCTGACCGTGGTGTCCTTTGGCGGGGCGAACAAGGCTGCGCAGGTCAAAGCCTTCTATGCGCCGTGGGAAGCGGCGGGCAACGGCAAGATCGTCGCTGGCGAGTACAACGGCGAGATGGCCAAGGTCAAAGCCATGGTCGACACCAAAAGCGTGTCGTGGGACTTGGTAGAAGTTGAATCGCCAGAGCTGTCGCGCGGTTGCGACGAAGACATGTTTGAGCAGCTCGACCCGGCGCTGTTCGGCAAGGCCGACGACTACGTCAAAGGCGCGATCCAGCCGTGCGGCGTCGGTTTCTTCGTGTGGTCGACGGTGTTGGCCTACAACGCCGACAAACTGAAAACCGCGCCGACCAGTTGGGTGGATTTCTGGGACACCAAGACCTTCCCGGGCAAGCGCGGCTTGCGCAAGGGCGCCAAGTACACCCTGGAATTCGCCTTGATGGCCGACGGCGTCGCGCCGAAAGACGTCTACAAAGTGCTGGCCGGCAAGGATGGCCAGGACCGCGCGTTCAAGAAACTCGATGAACTCAAGCCAAGCATTCAATGGTGGGAGGCCGGCGCACAACCGCCGCAATACCTCGCTTCCGGCGACGTGGTCATGAGCTCGGCGTACAACGGCCGGATCGCGGCGGTACAGAAAGAAAGCAATCTGAAAGTGGTGTGGAACGGCGGGATCTACGACTTCGACGCGTGGGCGATTCCAAAAGGCCTGGATAAAACCCGTGCCGAAGCGGCGAAGAAATTCATCGCGTTCTCGGTGGCGCCGCAGCAGCAGAAGACCTATTCGGAAAACATCGCTTACGGCCCGGCCAACACCCAAGCCGTCCCGTTGCTGAACAAAGACGTGCTGAAAGACATGCCGACCACCCCGGAAAACATCGCCAACCAGGTGCAGATCGACGTCAGCTTCTGGGCTGACAACGGCGAGCAACTGGAGCAGCGCTTCAATTCCTGGGCTGCTAAATAAGCCCACTCTGTGGGCTTATCCACTCCTGTAGGAGCAAGGCTTGCCCGCGATGACGGTGTGTCAGTCGACATTTAATGTTGAATGTGCCGACGCTTTCGCGGGCAAGCCATGCTCCTACAGGGGCGATGTGTCGCTAACAAGAACAGAGGTGACCTGCTTTATTGGGGGGCACCCTCTGTAACGATCAAAGATTTCCGGAGTACGCCATGGCTATCGCCGTTCCCGTGACCGCGGGCACTGACCCCACCTTGAAGCAGCGGCTCAGGCACGCCGAGCGGATCAATCGCTGGAAGGCTCAGGCCTTGATTGCGCCGCTGGTGCTGTTTCTGTTGCTGGTGTTCCTGGTGCCGATTGCGGCGCTGCTCTACAAAAGTGTCGGCAACCCTGAAGTGGTCGGCGGCATGCCGCGCACCGTCAGCGCCATTGCCGGTTGGGACGGTCGCGGCTTGCCCGCCGAGCCGGTCTACAAAGCCGCCAGCGAAGACCTCGCCGAAGCACGAAAAAACCAGACCTTGGGCGACCTGTCCAAGCGCTTGAACATGGAACTGGCCGGCTACCGCAGCCTGCTGACCAAAACCGCCCGCGCCTTGCCGTTCGCCAGCGAGCCGGCCTCTTATAAAGAAGCGCTGGAAGCACTCGACGAACGCTGGGGCGATCCGGCGTATTGGCAAGCCGTGCGCCGCAACACCAGCAGCATCACCCCGTACTACTTGCTGGCGGCGGTCGATCACCGCATCGACGACCTCGGCGAAGTGGCCCCGGCGACGCCCGATCAAGCGATCTACCTCGACATCTTCGCCCGCACATTCTGGATGGGCCTGGTGATCACCGTGATCTGCCTGGTGCTGGCCTACCCGTTGGCCTATCTGCTGGCGAACTTGCCTTCGCGGCAAAGCAACCTGCTGATGATTCTGGTGCTGCTGCCGTTCTGGACCTCGATTCTGGTGCGCGTCGCCGCGTGGATCGTCTTGCTGCAATCTGGCGGATTGATCAACAGCGGCCTGATGGCCATGGGCATCATCGATAAACCACTGGAACTGGTGTTCAACCGCACCGGCGTCTACATCTCGATGGTGCACATCCTGCTGCCGTTCATGATTCTGCCGATCTACAGCGTGATGAAAGGCATCTCGCCAACCTACATGCGCGCCGCAATCTCCCTCGGCTGCCACCCGTTCGCTAGTTTCTGGCGGGTGTATTTCCCGCAGACTTACGCCGGTGTCGGCGCCGGTTGCCTGTTGGTGTTCATCCTCGCGATCGGCTACTACATCACCCCGGCGTTGCTCGGCAGCCCGAACGATCAGATGGTCAGCTACTTCGTCGCGTTCTACACCAACACCAGCATCAACTGGGGCATGGCGACAGCGCTCGGCGGCCTGCTGCTGTTGGCGACCGTGGTGCTTTATCTGATTTACAGCTGGCTGGTGGGCGCCAGTCGCCTGCGCCTGAGCTAAGGGGAGAACGAAATGCTGAGTCCTTATATGTCGCCCATTGAGCGGGTGTGGTTCTACAGTTTGCGGATTCTCTGCGGCTTGATCCTGCTGTTCCTGATTCTGCCGGTGCTGGTGATTATTCCGCTGTCGTTCAACTCGGGGAGTTTCCTCGTGTATCCGCTGCAAGGCTTTTCGCTGCAGTGGTATCACGACTTTTTCGCCTCGGCGGAATGGATGCGCGCGCTGAAGAACAGCATCATCGTCGCCCCGGCGGCAACGGTGCTGGCGATGATTTTCGGCACGCTGGCGGCGATTGGCCTGACGCGTGGCGACTTCCCCGGCAAGGCGCTGGTGATGGCGCTGGTGATTTCGCCGATGGTGGTGCCGGTGGTGATCATTGGTGTGGCGAGTTATCTGTTTTTTGCGCCGCTGGGCTTGGGCAACAGCTTCTTCTCGCTGATCGTGGTGCACGCGGTGTTGGGCGTGCCGTTTGTGATCATTACGGTGTCGGCGACGTTGCAGGGGTTCAACCATAACCTGGTGCGCGCGGCGGCTAGCCTCGGGGCTTCGCCGCTGACGGCGTTTCGTCGGGTGACCTTGCCGTTGATCGCGCCGGGGGTGATCTCCGGCGCGTTGTTCGCCTTCGCGACCTCGTTCGATGAGGTAGTGGTGACGCTGTTCCTCGCCGGGCCGGAGCAGGCCACCTTGCCCCGGCAGATGTTCAGCGGCATCCGCGAAAACCTCAGCCCGACCATTGCGGCGGCGGCGACGTTATTGATCGCCTTCTCGGTGATCCTGCTGCTGACCCTGGAATGGCTGCGCGGGCGCAGCGAAAAACTGCGCACCGCGCAGGTCTGAAAAATGTGGGAACGATCGAAAACTCGCCGGAACCTGTAGGAGCGAGGCTTGCCCGCGAAGACGGCGTGTCAGTCAACATAGATGTTTGATGTGCTGACGCCTTCGCGGGCAAGCCTCGCTCCTACAGTTTTAATTGCACCTCAATCATTCGCGCCGTGAATAACAGACAAACCCCAATCCCCAGCTACTATTGTGCGCAGCTTCCCCAACGATAAGAGGCTGCGCAGATGAGTCTTTCCTCTTTCAAAATCGCCCACAAACTGATCACCGGCGCGGCTGCCATCGAGCAACTGGCGGCCGAGCTGACACGTCTCGACATCGATAACCCGCTGATCGTCACCGACGCCGCGCTGGTCAAGTCCGGCACGGTCGAGCTGGCGCTGGCGCAGTTGGGTGATCGCCCTTACGAAATTTTCGACCGCGTATTGCCCGACCCGGAAATCGCCATCGTCGAAGACTGCATGCGCGTTTACCGCGAGGGCGGGCATGACGGCTTGATCGGCCTCGGCGGCGGCAGCGCCATCGACATCGCCAAGAGTGTTGCGGCGTATGCCGGTTACCACGGTGCGCTGGAAGATCTGTTCGGCGTCGATCAAGTGCCGCGCAAAGGCCCGCCGCTGATCGCCATCCCCACCACCGCCGGCACCGGTTCCGAAGTCACCAACGTGGCGATCCTCTCCGACAAAGTCGCGCAGTTGAAGAAAGGCATCGTCAGCGACTATCTACTACCGGACGTGGCGCTGGTCAGCCCGCAAATGACCCTGACCTGCCCGCGCAGTGTCACCGCCGCGAGTGGCGTCGATGCGTTGGTGCATGCCGTCGAATCGTATTTGTCGCTGAATGCCTCGGCGATTACCGATGCCTTGGCGATTGGCGCGATCAAGTTGATCACCCAGGCGCTGCCCAAGGCCTACGCCAACCCGAACAACCTGCAAGCGCGTGAAGACATGGCCACCGCCAGCCTGATGGCCGGCATGGCGTTCGGCAATGCCGGGGTCGGCGCGGTGCATGCGCTGGCCTATCCGCTGGGCGGGCGCTACAACATTGCGCACGGCGTCAGCAATGCTCTGTTGCTGCCGTATGTCATGACCTGGAACAAACTCGCCTGCGTCGAGCGCATGCAAGATATTGCCGAAGCCATGGGCGTCAAGACGGCGCACCTGAGCGCGACCGATGCGGCAGACCAAGCCGTGGAAGCGATGACGGCGTTGTGCGCGGCGGTGGAAATCCCCCAAGGCTTGCGCAGCTTCGGCGTGCCCGAAGACGCGATCCCGGCCATGGCCGTCGAAGCCGCAGGCATCGAGCGCCTGATGCGCAACAATCCGCGCAAGCTGAGCGCCGTCGATATCGAGAAGATTTACCGAGCGGCCTACTAGATCGGGTCAATCATCGCGGCCACGGTGCGCGCGTCAAAGCATGAGGTATACAATGCGCGCCATCGTGATTCTGCTCAAAAAAGGTGCGTCATGCAGCCCTTCGTAATTGCTCCTTCGATTCTCTCCGCCGACTTCGCCCGCCTCGGCGAAGAAGTGGACAACGTCCTGGCCGCTGGCGCCGACTTCGTGCACTTCGACGTCATGGACAACCACTACGTGCCCAACCTGACCATCGGCCCGATGGTCTGCGCGGCATTGCGCAAGTACGGCGTGACCGCGCCGATCGACGCGCACTTGATGGTCAGCCCGGTGGATCGCATCGTCGGCGACTTCATCGAGGCCGGCGCGACGTACATCACCTTCCACCCGGAAGCCACGCAACATGTCGATCGTTCGCTGCAACTGATCCGCGAGGGCGGCTGCAAGGCTGGCCTGGTGTTCAACCCGGCGACCCCGCTGAGCGTGCTCGAATACGTCATGGACAAGGTCGACATGATCTTGCTGATGAGCGTCAACCCAGGCTTCGGCGGCCAGAAGTTCATCCCCGGCACCCTCGACAAACTGCGTCAGGCGCGGGCGCTGATCGATGCTTCGGGCCGCGACATTCGCCTGGAAATCGACGGCGGGGTCAACGTCAACAACATCCGTGAAATCGCCGCTGCGGGCGCTGACACCTTTGTCGCCGGCTCGGCGATCTTCAATGCGCCGAACTATCAGGAAGTGATCGAGAAGATGCGTTCCGAACTGGCGCTGGCTCGTCCATGAGTGGCTTTGAGCAGCTGTTCCCGGGGCGTCTGCCGCGACTGGTGATGTTCGATCTGGATGGCACGCTGATCGATTCGGTCCCCGACCTCGCGGTTGCCGTGGATAACATGCTGCTCAAACTCGGCCGCGAACCGGCCGGTCTCGAGTCGGTGCGCCAATGGGTCGGCAACGGTGCGCCGGTGTTGGTGCGCCGGGCGCTGGCCGGTGGCATCGAGCATTCGGCGGTCGATGATGGCGAGGCGGAGGGCGCGCTGGAGATTTTCATGCAGGCTTATAGCGAAAGCCATGAGCTGACCGTGGTCTATCCCGGCGTGCGCGACACCCTGAAATGGCTGCACAAGCAAGGCGTCGAGATGGCGCTGATCACCAACAAACCGGAACGCTTTGTCGCGCCGTTGCTGGACCAGATGAAGATCGGTCGTTACTTCAAATGGATCATCGGCGGCGACACCCTGCCGCAGAAAAAACCTGACCCGGCCGCGCTGTTCTTCGTGATGAAAATGGCCAACATCCCCGCGTCGCAATCGTTGTTTGTCGGCGATTCGCGTAGCGATGTGCTGGCGGCGAAAGCGGCGGGGGTCAAGTGCGTGGCGCTGAGCTACGGCTACAACCACGGCCGGCCGATTGCCGAAGAGTCGCCGGCGCTGGTGATCGACGATCTGCGCAAGCTAATTCCCGGTTGCCTGGATCTGGCGGCTGGGATAACGTTGCCCGACGCCGATCAACCCCCTTCTGGAAACGCCATCGTGGTGGTCACTCGCAAACTCTGGATGAAAGTCATCAAGGCCCTGGCCCGCTGGCGTTGGCGCGCCTGACTTGTTCCTGGCCGGTATCCCGGCGCGTTTGCATACCTGACCGTCAGACCCTCAAGCCACGAGGCTACCCCATGATCCGCGAAGAATTCCTGCGTTTGGCCGCTGCCGGCTATAACCGTATCCCGATGGCCTGCGAAACCCTGGCCGACTTCGACACGCCGCTGTCGATCTACCTGAAACTGGCCGACGAGCCGAATTCCTATCTGCTGGAATCGGTGCAGGGCGGCGAAAAGTGGGGCCGTTATTCGATCATCGGCCTGCCGTGCCGCACGGTGTTGCGAGTCCACGATCACCGGATCAGCGTGACCCACGACGGCGTCGAGATCGAAAGCCTTGAGGCGGAAGATCCGCTGGCCTTCGTCGAAGAATTCAAAGCCCGTTACAACGTGCCGACCATCCCCGGCCTGCCGCGCTTCAATGGCGGTCTGGTGGGTTACTTCGGTTACGACTGCGTGCGTTACGTGGAAAAGCGTTTGGGTAAGTGCCCGAACCCGGACCCGCTGGGCGTGCCGGACATTCTGTTGATGGTTTCCGACGCAGTCGTGGTGTTCGACAACCTGGCCGGCAAGATGCACGCGATCGTTCTGGCTGATCCTGCGCAAGCCGATGCTTTCGAACAAGGTCAGGCACGCCTGGAGGAACTGCTGGAGAAACTGCGCCAGCCGATCACTCCGCGTCGCGGTCTGGACTTCAGCAAACAACAGTCGGCTGATCCGGTGTTCCGCTCGAGTTTCACCCAGGACGACTACGAAAAAGCCGTCGACACGATCAAGGAATACATTCTGGCCGGCGACTGCATGCAGGTTGTGCCGTCGCAGCGCATGTCGATCGACTTCAAGGCTGCGCCGATTGATCTGTACCGCGCGCTGCGTTGCTTCAACCCGACGCCTTATATGTACTTCTTCAACTTCGGTGACTTCCACGTCGTCGGCAGTTCGCCGGAAGTGCTGGTGCGGGTCGAAGACAATCTGATCACCGTGCGCCCAATTGCCGGCACCCGCCCACGCGGGGCCAACGAAGAGGCGGATGTCGCGCTGGAAAAGGACTTGCTGTCCGACGACAAGGAAATCGCCGAGCACTTGATGCTGATCGACCTTGGTCGCAACGACACCGGTCGCGTGTCGGAGATCGGTTCAGTGAAGCTCACCGAGAAGATGGTCATCGAGCGTTATTCCAACGTGATGCACATTGTTTCCAACGTCACCGGGCAACTGAAGGCCGGGCTGACGGCGATGGACGCGCTGCGGGCGATTCTGCCGGCGGGCACGTTGTCCGGCGCGCCGAAGATTCGCGCGATGGAAATCATCGACGAGCTGGAGCCGGTCAAGCGTGGCGTGTATGGCGGGGCGGTGGGTTATTTCGCGTGGAACGGCAACATGGACACCGCGATTGCGATCCGCACGGCGGTGATCAAGGACGGCGAACTGCACGTGCAGGCCGGTGGCGGCATCGTCGCCGATTCGGTGCCGGCGCTGGAATGGGAAGAAACCCTGAACAAACGCCGCGCGATGTTCCGCGCCGTAGCGTTGGCCGAGCAAACCCCGGACACCTGAGTAAACACCAGACCCTTGTGGGAGCGAGCTTTTGTGGCGAGGGGGCTTGCCCCCGTCGGGTCGCGAAGCGGCCCCCGGCATTCTTCCAGATTTACCGAGTGGTCTGGATTGGCGACTGCTGCGCAGCCGAACGGGGGCAAGCCCCCTCGCCACAACAAGCTAACTCGCCACAACATGTGTGTTGATCAGCCATAAAAAACGCGGCGCCTGTGAGGGTGCCGCGTTTTTTATGCCTGTGATTTAGAAGTCCAGGCTGACCCCAACATTCACCCCTTGCTGAGTAAAGTCATCGTCCTTGCGAATGTCATAACTCGCCCGCAACGCCAAATCCTTCGTCAGGTTATGGCTCACGCCCAGATTCAACCGGTTCAAATTGGACTGCGGGGTGTAACCGGCCAACGTGTAGCGATTGTTCGGCAGGCTGTTGAGGTTCATCGTCACGTCTTGCGCGTCGTCGTTGTACTCACGCTCGTGGGCCAGTTCGCCGAACACCTGGGTTTGCGCAGTGATCTGGTATTTGCCCTGGATGCCCACGCCCAGACGCCGGGAAATGCGTGACTGATCATCGAAAGTCAGCGCCGTCGAGTTGGCGCCGTTCTCCGAGTATCCATCGACTTCAACCTTGGCGAAATCCGCGCTCACGAACGGCGACAAGTGCCACGGGCTGCTCGCCAGCGGCGCGATGTCGTAACCGACGCGACCGCTGATGGCGACCACATAACCGTCGGTATCACCTTTCTCACCACGCTCATTCACGCCCAACTGGAATTTGCGCTTGAGGCTGTCGTAGTCCAGATGCCCGGCGGTCAACGCCGCGTCACCCCACCAGCGATTCTGCTGATATTGCGCGAACGCGGTGCCCAGGTAGGTATTGAGCTTGTAGTCGGAATCGTGATCGCCGGCCTCAAGTTTCTGATTGTAAAAACCCGCCGCCAGACCTACGCGCCAAGCGTCGTTGAGACGGTAGCTGCCACCAATGTTGAGGTTGTAACCATTGCCGTCAGCACTGGCGCCGCTGCGTTGGCTGTCGAAATCCTGATGCTGGCCACCGCCGGCAACAATCGCCCGCCATTGGCCAACGCCTTGCCAGTTTTCCCAATCAGCCAGCCACTGGTTGCGCAGCGCATCCTGATGCGAGCGCAAAGTGCCTTGGGCCATTTCCGGCAACAGCGTCGCCTCCCATGGCGCCGCCAGCAGCGAATAGGCGTAATCGGCGATCAGCCGCTGCCCGGCTTCGGTCGGGTGGACTGCGTCGTTGTAAATCAGCTTGGTCGGATCCGGCGTCAGGCCGTTGATGCCATATTGCGGGTTGGCCAGGCAACCGCTGCCGCTGAAGCACGTCGCGCTGAGGTTTTGGTCAGTGGCCAAACCGAACTGGCCGGGATTGGCGAAGGTCTCTTTGAGCAGCACCGGAATGTTCAGCGGAATGATGTTGGCGTTGACGCTTTGCAACTGGCTGACCAGTTCAGTGTTGAACTGGTTGCTGAGCTGCGAGGTGAACGATTGCAGCGGCGAACCATTGAAGGCCGGGGTGAAACCGATGTCCGGCAGCAGCCAGACCATGATGTAACGCGCGCCGGCCTGTTGCAGGGTTTGTACGCTGCTGACCAGACGATCCGCGGCGGCGCTGGCCTGCGGCAGACTGGTGACCCGGCCCTGGAGGAAATCATTGCCGCCGCCCGACAGGTAATACAGCGCGTTCGGGTCGGCGCGGAAGTTGTTCGACGGCAGGTAACCGGCGCGCGTGCGTTCGCCGGTGGCGGAGGTGCTGGTGATCGAATCGAGAATCTGGTCGGTGCGATAACCGCCGACCGCCCAGTTGTTACCGTCGGCCAGGCCTTGGTTGGCGCGTACTGCGGAGGATGACGAGGCGGTCTGATCCGCCGAGAAACCCAGTTTGCCGCCGAGAATTTGCGTGGAATTGAGCGAGCGCACTTCACCGCTGCCATCCAGATACACCGGGCCAATGCGGTTGGTGTAACGCTGGGTCGAGCCGGCAGGGCCGCCGGTGTCGGCAAACGTCCCGGCGTCGTTCAGGCTGTCGCCGAACACCACAAAGTTCGAATAAGGGGAGGGCGCCGCATACGCTTGGACGCAAGCCATGGCGAGCAGGCAACTGGCGAGCGGTACAAACAACGTCTGTTTGATCATGTGCAAGTCCGTTTATTTATTGTTGTAGTGAACGAAACGACAGTACCAAAAACTTCCGGCCTTTTGCCATCTGTCGTGAAGCGCTGATTTGTTTCGCCAGCCTTGGCGTGTGCCATATTGCACGCTCTGCCCAGCTAAGTTACTGTGCCGAGACGTATGAATGAGACCTTTCCCGTGTTGATCATCAGCAAACTCCTGGATCAAGTCATCAAGGCACACGCCCGCTGGCGTTGGCGCGCCTGAATTCTTTTGCCGGCCTCGCCGGACCTGTACCGCTTCGCCTTCTTTACCTGTTTGAATTGCCGCTTGGCTGGCGCACTCCAGCACCAGACAAAGCGCCGCGCGCTGCGGGCAATCATTCGAAGGCCGTCTTATAAGTCAGTGAATTCAAGAGGTTCTTCGCCATGTTGCTGATGATCGATAACTACGACTCTTTTACTTACAACGTTGTGCAATACCTCGGTGAGCTGGGCTCCCAGGTCAAAGTTGTGCGCAACGATGAGCTCACCATTGCCGAAATCGAAGCCCTCAACCCTGAGCGCATCGTCGTTTCCCCCGGTCCTTGCACGCCGACCGAAGCCGGCATCTCCATCGAAGCGATCAAGCACTTCGCCGGCAAACTGCCGATCCTCGGCGTGTGCCTCGGTCACCAGTCGATCGGCCAAGCCTTTGGCGGCGACGTGGTCCGCGCCCGTCAGGTCATGCACGGTAAGACTAGTCCGGTATTCCACGAGGACAAGGGTGTATTCGCAGGCTTGAATCATCCGCTGACGGTTACGCGTTACCACTCTCTGATCGTCAAGCACGACACTCTGCCCGATTGCCTCGAACTGACTGCCTGGACCCAACTCGAAGACGGTTCGGTCGACGAGATCATGGGCCTGCGCCACAAGACGCTGAACATCGAAGGTGTGCAATTTCACCCGGAATCGATTCTCACCGAGCAGGGCCACGAGCTGTTCGCAAACTTCCTCAAACAAACCGGCGGCACGCGCTAAGGACTTTTCATGAACATCAAGACAGCCCTGAGCCGTATCGTCGATCACCTCGACCTCAGCACCGATGAAATGCGCGATGTGATGCGCGAAATCATGACCGGGCAATGCACCGACGCGCAGGTTGGCGCGTTCATGATGGCCATGCGCATGAAGAGCGAAAGCATCGACGAAATCGTCGGCGCGGTGTCGGTCATGCGTGAGTTGGCGGACAAAGTCGAACTCAAGACCCTCGACGGCGTCGTCGATGTGGTCGGCACCGGCGGTGACGGTGCGAACATTTTCAACGTGTCGACCGCTTCTTCCTTCGTCGTCGCGGCAGCCGGTTGCACGGTGGCCAAGCACGGTAACCGTGCGGTTTCGGGCAAAAGTGGCAGTGCCGATTTGCTCGAAGCGGCCGGGATCTATCTGAACCTGACGCCGGTGCAGGTCGCGCGTTGCATCGATAACGTCGGCATCGGTTTCATGTTTGCCCAGACTCACCACAGCGCGATGAAGTACGCCGCCGGTCCGCGCAAGGACTTGGGCCTGCGCACCCTGTTCAACATGCTCGGCCCGCTTACGAATCCGGCCGGCGTCAAACATCAGGTGGTCGGCGTGTTCAACCCGGCGCTGTGCCGGCCATTGGCCGAAGTCTTGCAGCGCATGGGCAGCAAACATGTGTTGGTGGTGCATTCGAAGGACGGCCTCGACGAATTCAGCCTCGCCGCGCCGACCTTTGTCGCTGAATTGAAGAACGACCAGATCACCGAATATTGGGTCGAACCGGAAGACCTCGGCATGAAGAGCCAGAGCCTGCACGGTCTGTCGGTCGAAAGCCCGGCCGCTTCACTGGAATTGATCCGCGATGCCTTGGGTAAACGCAAGACCGAGAACGGCCAGAAAGCCGCCGAGATGATTGTGCTCAATGCCGGTGCCGCGCTGTATGCCGCGGACCACGCGAGCAGTTTGAAAGAGGGCGTTGCCCTGGCGCACGACGCGCTGCACACCGGCCTCGCTCGGGAGAAACTCGAGGAGCTGGGTGCGTTTACCGCGGTATTTCGAGTGGAGAATGAGGGATGAGTGTACCGACGGTTCTGGAAAACATTCTGGCCCGCAAGGTCCAGGAAGTTGCCGAGCGTAGCGCCCGTGTCAGCCTGGCCGAGTTGGAAAACCTGGCCAGGGCTGCCGATGCCCCGCGTGGTTTCGCCCAGGCGCTGATCGCTCAAGCCAAGCTCAAGCAGCCGGCGGTGATTGCCGAAATCAAGAAAGCCTCGCCGAGCAAAGGGGTGATCCGCGAGAACTTCGTGCCCGCCGACCTCGCCAAAAGCTACGAGAAGGGCGGCGCGACGTGCCTGTCGGTGCTCACC
The DNA here is from genome assembly GCF_002836905.1 of Pseudomonas sp. 43NM1. Classification (NCBI taxonomy): domain Bacteria; kingdom Pseudomonadati; phylum Pseudomonadota; class Gammaproteobacteria; order Pseudomonadales; family Pseudomonadaceae; genus Pseudomonas; species Pseudomonas sp. 43NM1. The sequence goes on from NZ_MKGS01000151.1 coordinate 104,386, forward strand.
GATATCGATTACTTCCAGGGCGCCGACGCCTACCTGCAACAGGCTCGCGCGGCGTGCAAACTGCCGGTGATCCGCAAAGACTTCATGATCGATCCGTACCAGATCATCGAGTCCCGTGCGCTCGGCGCTGATTGCGTGCTGTTGATCGTCTCCGCACTCGACGACGTGAAAATGGCCGAGCTGGCCGCCGTGGCGAAAAGTGTCGGCCTCGATGTGTTGGTGGAAGTGCACGATGGCGACGAACTGGAGCGCGCGTTGAAAACCCTCGACACGCCGTTGGTGGGCGTGAACAACCGCAACCTCCACACCTTCGACGTCAACCTCGAAACCACCCTCGACCTGTTGCCGCGCATTCCGCGTGACCGTTTGGTGATTACCGAGAGCGGGATTTTCAACCGCGCCGATGTCGAGCTGATGGAAATCAGCGACGTGTATGCGTTCCTGGTCGGCGAAGCGTTCATGCGCGCCGAAAGCCCGGGCACCGAACTGCAGCGTTTGTTCTTCCCGGAACGCGGCAGTGTGGTGAGTGGTTCGACGCTCGACTGATAACAGCATCGCGAGCAAGCTCGCTCCTACAGGGGATCTTCGTTGAACATGCGATCCAGTGTGGGAGCGAGCTTGCTCGCGATGACGGCATAAGACGCACCCTAGACTTAACGTCCGACGGAATACCTTATGACCCTGATTACCTCGCTGACCATCGAAGCCGGCCTGCAAGCCGAACAGGATCTGCTCGCCTCGGTGTGCGCTGGCGACTCGGATTTTGCTCTGCTGTTCTGGCAACCCAGCGACCGCGCACTGGTTATGCCGCGTCGCTTGAGCCGTTTGCCGCTGTTCGAATCTGCGTGTGAAGTATCAGCCGCCGCCGGTTGGCCAGTGCTACTGCGCGAAACCGGTGGTGAACCCGTTCCGCAATCGGCCGCCACCGTCAACATCGCCCTGGTCTACGCGGCGCCGCGCAGCGAAGGCGATCAAAACCGCATCGAAACTGCCTACCGAAGACTCTGCGATCCGATTTGTCAGTTGCTGGATGAGTTGGGCGGCGTCGCGTCGCTGGGCGAAATCGAAGGCGCATTCTGCGATGGCCGATTCAACGTCAATCTTGATCGGCGCAAGATGGTCGGCACCGCTCAGCGCTGGCGCCAGAGCAAGGGCGGAACGCGGCCGGTCGGTTTGGTGCACGGGGCTTTGTTGCTGGATAACGAACGGGACTCGATGGTGGCGGCGGTCAATCGCTTCAATCAAGCCTGCGGCCTCGAGCAGCGGGTGCGCGCCGAAAGCCACATTGCGCTGCATGAGAAGTTCGCCGCGCCGGATGCGCTGGAGCGTCTCGACGCGTTGTATCGCCACTTGCTGGCGCAGATGTTCGGCGCTTAACGCGTGCCGAAGACCACCATGGTCTTGCCTTTGACATCCACCAGGTTGCGTTCCTCAAGATCCTTGAGCACGCGACCGACCATCTCGCGTGAACACCCGACAATCCGCCCGATTTCCTGACGCGTGACTTTGATCTGCATGCCGTCCGGGTGAGTCATGGCGTCCGGTTGCTTGCACAATTCCAGCAGGCAACGGGCGACACGTCCGGTGACGTCGAAGAACGCCAAGTCGCCGACCTTGCGCGTGGTGTTGCGCAGGCGTTGTGCGATTTGTCCGCTAAGCACGTAAAGAATGTCCGGATCTATCAGGGACAGTTCGCGAAACTTGGCGTAGCTGATTTCCGCAACTTCGCATTCAACCTTGGCGCGCACCCAGGCGCTGCGTTGCTGTTCCAGGCCAGCCTGTTCGAACAAACCCAACTCACCGAAAAAGTCCCCGGCGTTCAGGTACGAGATGATCATCTCGCGCCCGTCGTCGTCCTCGATCAGGATGGTGACCGAGCCCTTGATGATGAAGAACAGGCTTTCAGAGCGGTCGCCAGCGCAGATGATGTTGCTCTTGGCCGCGTAACGACGGCGCTGGCAATGCATCAACAGTTTGTCGAGGTTCTTGATTTTGGGTGTGGGGGTAATAGCAACCATGGTTGTATCCCGAAAAGACTGCACGGTGTTTTAGTGTTTTTGTGGGAGCGGGCGAAGCCTGCGATTTTTTCATTCGCTTGATAGCTGGCTATGCGCCAGTGAATTGGCGCCAGCTTAACAGACACATTCGCTCATGATTCGAGAATTTGCCTACAAGCTCGGCACATCGGTCCGAGGACGCGCGAGCGCTGTGCGGGCGGGGCCCTGTGCTAAGCTGGCGACCCTTTTTTATACAGTGGAGTCTTGGCGATGAAGGCACGCATCCAATGGGCTGGCGAAGCCATGTTCCTCGGCGAATCCGGCAGTGGTCACGTGGTAGTCATGGATGGCCCGCCCGACGCCGGCGGCCGCAATCTGGGTGTACGCCCGATGGAAATGCTCCTGCTGGGTGTCGGCGGTTGCAGCAATTTCGATGTGGTCAGCATTCTCAAGAAATCCCGTCAGGCGGTCGAGAGCTGCGAAGCCTTCCTCGAAGCCGAGCGCGCGAGCGAAGACCCGAAGGTGTTCACCAAGATTCACATGCACTTCGTGGTCAAGGGCCGTGGCTTGAAAGAAGCCCAGGTCAAACGGGCCATTGAACTCTCCGCCGAGAAATATTGCTCGGCCTCGATCATGCTCGGCGCGGCTGGCGTGGCCATTACGCACGACTACGAAATCATCGAACTGGGTTGAATCGACATTCAACTATCATAAAAGCAGTGCAGACTCTGGCGATCCCCAGCTGACGTCTGCATAATGCGCCACTTTTTTCAGGGTCGTGGCCCGTCACTCCGACAGGTCCCGCACCCGAACAGACAACCAAAATCGCCATCGCGAAGAGGTGTTAACCGTCCTACGCAGGTGCGTTGTTCGCATCTGACGGGCATGCTTGATCACGCGGCCGGGCCGCAATACATAGAGAGTTTTTAACGGTGAAAAGCAAACTCAAGCTCCACGGGTTCAATAACCTGACAAAGACCTTGAGCTTCAACATCTATGACATCTGCTACGCGGAAACTCCGCAAGACCAGCAGGCTTACGTCGAGTACATCAATGAAGAGTACAACGCGAAACGCCTGACGCAGATCCTCACGGAAGTTGTCGATATCATTGGTGCCAACATCCTGAACATTGCCAGTCAGGACTATGATCCACAGGGCGCCAGCGTCACGATTCTGATCTCTGAAGAGCCGGTCACGCCGACCGACAGCCAGATCGAAGAGTCTCCGGGCCCGCTGCCGGAAATTATCCTGGCCCACCTCGACAAGAGCCACATCACGGTGCACACCTATCCGGAAATCCATCCGGTGGACGGTATTGCAACATTCCGTGTGGACATTGACGTGTCGACCTGCGGCGTCATTTCACCGCTTAAAGCGCTCAACTTCCTGATTCACCAGTTCGATTCGGACATCGTGACCGTGGATTACCGCGTGCGCGGTTTCACCCGTGACGTTGAAGGCAAAAAGCACTTCATCGATCACGAGATCAACTCGATCCAGAACTACCTTTCCGAAGACACCCGCGACAGTTACCAGATGACTGACGTGAACGTGTACCAGGAAAACCTGTTCCACACCAAAATGCTGTTGAAGAACTTCGAACTGGACGATTACCTGTTCGGCGACGCGACCAACAGCCTGTCATCCGAGCAACGCGCCCAGGTGACCGACCGTGTGAAACACGAAATGCTGGAAATCTTCTACGCGCGCAATATGCCGACTTAAGATTTTCGAGCACAAAAAAAGGCGACTACCTCACGGCAGTCGCCTTTTTTTATGGCTTGTGGGAGCAAAGCCCGGCGGTCAGATCCGGTAGGTGCTCTTGGTCATCACCTTGGCCAACAAGCTCATCCCGAACTTCACCGGTGCCGGGAAGCGAAAACCGCCGGCATCCAGCGCGCTTTCCGCGTGGTGTTCTTCATCGATGCGCATCTGCTCGAGAATCGCCCGGGACTTTTCATCCTCGGCCGGCAGTTGCTCCAGATGTTCATTCAAGTGCTTGCACACTTGATGCTCGGTCGCCGCGACAAATCCAAGGCTGACTTTATCGCTGATCAACCCGGCAACGGCGCCGATGCCGAACGACATGCCATAAAACAGTGGATTGAGAATGCTGGTGTGGCTGCCCAACTGGTGAATGCGTTGTTCGCACCACACCAGATGATCGATTTCTTCTTCAGCGGCATGTTCCATGGCGGCGCGCACTTGCGGCAGCTTGGCGGTCAGGGCCTGGCCCTGATACAGCGCCTGGGCGCAGACTTCGCCGGTATGGTTGATGCGCATCAGGCCGGCAACGTGCCGGGTGTCTTCGTCGCTCATTTGCACTTCGGGCTTCACGATGGCGGGCGACGGGCGATAGGGCTGGCCACTGAAGGGCAGCAAAGTGCGCATCGCGGCATCGGCTTGCAGCAGAAGACGATCAATTGGCGAGTAGTGACGCTGGGTAGTCATGCTGACCTCCGGTGGAATCTCGGCGGCCAGTTTAACTGAATCGGCCGGGTAAGGATTGCGCTGGGTCATTTGTGGCAATCACCACGAACCTGTAGGAGCGAGGCTTGCCCGCGAATAGCCTCATGCGGTCATTTGGATCGACCGCGTGATCGTTCTTCGCGGGCAAGCCTCGCTCCTACAGATGGCAGGGCGGTGAATCAGCCCGGTGGCCAGGTCATCTGGCGCTGTCCCAGCACGTGCATATGAATGTGATAGACCGTCTGCCCACCAAGTTCATTGCAATTCATGACCACGCGGAAGCCTTCTTCGCAGCCCAGTTCCAGTGCCAGGCGTTGGGCGGTGAACAGGATGTGCCCAGCCAGCGCCTTGTCGTCTTCGGTCAGGTCATTGAGGGTGCGCACCGGTTTTTTCGGGATGACCAGAAAATGCACCGGGGCCTGTGGGGCGATGTCGTGGAAGGCCAGAACCTGGTCGTCCTCGTAGATGATCTTGGCCGGGATTTCCCGGTTGATGATCTTGGTGAACAGAGTATCCACAGCTGTTTTCTCCGTTGTTTGGGCTGGCCCGAGTGTAACCATGGGGTCGACCGGAGCCCAGCCTTTTACCTGTTTGAGCTTCAGCGCGGGCAATGGGCCTTGTTGACCATGCCGGCGATGGTCCGGGTCAGCCACCGTGAGCCGAAGCGCGGCAGGCAGGTGATCCAGCGATTACGCCGGCCCGGAATAATGATCGCGCGGTTCTTTTCCAGTGCGCGAACGGTATACAGCGCCACTTCTTCCGGGCTCATCAGCGCTCGACTGTTGTTGACCTTGGCCGTGTCCAGTTGCGCCGTGCGAAAAAACGCCGTACGCGTCGGGCCTGGGCACAACACCGAAACCTTGACCGCGCATTTCTTCAGCTCGACGCGCAAGCCTTCGGAAAAATGCAGCACGTAAGCCTTGCTCGCGTAGTAGGTGCTCATCCACGGGCCGGGCTGGAACGCGGCCACCGAGGCGACATTCAGAATCTGCCCGCCGCCCTGCAACGCCATGCTGTTGCCAATCGCGTGGCACAGGCGCGTGAGCGCGAGGATGTTGACTTCGATCAGGTCCTGCTCGGTCATCCAGTCCTGCGCCAGAAACGGTCCGCAGGTGCCGATGCCGGCGCAGTTGACCAGCAGATCAATCTGCCGATCACCTTCTTCCAGTTCCAGCAAAAACCCGGAGAGCCGTAACGGTTCGCCGAGGTCACAGGCGCGGAACAACACTTCCACGCCAAAACGCTGAGTCAGTTCAATCGCAATACTTTCCAGCTGATCACGTTGTCGGGCCACCAGAATCAGGCTGCGGCCGCGCCGGGCCAGCGCTTCGGCCATCGCCAGGCCGATGCCGCTGGAAGCGCCAGTGATCAGAGCGTAACGGGTCATGCAGTTCTCCATCGCAACAGCTCCGCGCCCGCGACGCAGGTGTCACGGGCGGGGAGCGCTGTTCATTCTTGCGCAGAGTCTACAGGGGGCTGGGCTTCTTCGGCTGCATCCGCTGCGTCGTCGGCGGAATTTGGTGTCTCTTCAGCCTCGTCGGCAGACTCGACTTCGACGTCGTCGGTAATCACCGTGCTGCTGTCGTAGCTGGTCTCGGCAGCCGTTTCGTACTCTTGCTGCAGCGCCGTGATGCCGCCGGCCAGTGCGCCAACGAAGATCAGCGCGATAAATGCCAGCCACAACCAGGCCAGAACCTTGACCACTGTGCTGTTCGGCGGCGGCGGCGGGCCGTACTGGTTGGCCGTGGTGTTGCCGGGAACCACCATGATCACGAACGGGAAGAAGCTGCCCACGAACGGCACGAGGTTGATCAGCCACAACCAGCCCGACCAGCCAATGTCGTGCAAGCGCTGGACGCTGAACTGAATGCTGATGACCGCCAGCACCAGCAGCAGGATAAACAGCAGCAGCCCACCGAGAATCAGCCCGGCAGTCGAGTCCGCGCCAATCAGCGCGATGCCGAAAATCGCCAGAACCGAACCGATGCCCAGCGTTACCAGGGTCAGCGCCATCGTCCATGCGAGGAAACGTACACGACCGATGCGGCCGGTAAAGCTGAAGGGGCGTAGTGTGGCGAATGCCGGCACGGCCTCACCGACGGTGGCCCGTGGTGGCGCATAAGGCGATTCCGGGTCGGCCGGCGCCTTGTGCAGACTGACCGGCGCATGTTCAGGAACATCGGCCAGGTTCAGCTCGATCGCTGGTTCGGCTTCGATGCGCGCGTCGATCCCGGTTTTTCTCAGTGCCTGCAGGTAAGTTTGTGCGTCGAGTTGTGACAAGTCGCGTTTGAGCGCAACCGTGCGCCCAGTGAACAGTCGTTCGATGGCCGCGACTTCACTTTTGAACAGGTCGGCGAGGTTGAGTTTGGCTGTGCTGAGGTCAACGCCCGGCAACAGGGTGCCGTCAAAGACGATCTTGTAACGGTTTTCGCTCATGTCCGGGGCATCCTTGTCGCGCAATTTTGGAAAGTGGGGTGTGGCGGTCGAGCAGTGTACGGCCAGCCGCGAGTGGCTGGCCAAGTTTTACCGCTAGCGTGGCCAGCGTTGCGGCAGCTGAGCAGCGCGTTCCAGCGCCTGGCGATACTCCGCGTCGAGGCGTGCGACCAATTCGTCGACGCTCGGCAAATCATGGATGTCACCAACACCTTGGCCGGCTGACCAAACGGTCTTCCAGGCTTTGGCTTCGTCGCTCAAGGGTTTCAATTTGGAGCCGAAATTCACTTCACCCTTGCCTTGCAGCGCCGCCATATCAAAACCGGCCGCTTCCAGGCTCTGGCGCATGAAACTCGCCGGAACCCCCGACACCGCAGGAGTATGGACGATGTCTGCCGCTTTGGATGTCAGCAACATCTGCTTGTAGGCGTCAGGCGCATGACTTTCGGTGGTGCCGATAAATCGCGTTCCGAAGTAGGCCAAATCAGCGCCGAGCAATTGTGCCGCAAGCACTTCGTGGCCATGGTTCAGACAGCCGGCCAGCAGTAACGTTTTGTCGAAGAACTGGCGGATCTCGGCGATCAGCGAGAACGGGCTCCAGGTCCCGGCGTGACCCCCAGCCCCAGCAGCCACGGCGATCAGCCCATCGACGCCGGCCTCGGCAGCTTTCTCGGCATGACGGCGGGTCGTTACGTCGTGAAACACCAGGCCGCCATAACTGTGCACGGCGTCCACCAGTTCTTTGACGGCGCCGAGGCTGGTGATGACGATTGGCACTTTGTGTTCGATACAGATCTGCAGATCCGCTTGCAGGCGCGGATTGCTGTTGTGGACGATCAGGTTCACCGCGTAAGGCGCCGGGTTTTCCAAGGTCGCCAACCCGGCTTCGATCTCTTCCAGCCAGGCCTTGAAGCCACTGCTTTCGCGTTGGTTCAACGCAGGGAAGCTGCCGACCACGCCATTGCGGCAGCAGGCCAGCACCAGCTGCGGATTGGAAATCAGGAACATCGGCGCGACCACCACGGGCAAACGCAAACGTTGTTCGAGCAGAGCGGGCAGCGACATTGGAAGTACCCCGGTTAATTGCGGCTGATTGAGTTTAAAACGGCTTGACCACGACCAAAATTACGATAGCCAGCAATATCAGAACCGGCACTTCATTGAACCAGCGATAAAAGACATGGCTGCGGGTGTTTTCGCCACGGGCAAAACGTTTTACCTGCGCGCCGCACATGTGGTGGTAGCCGATCAGAAGGACCACCAGCGTCAACTTGGCGTGAATCCACGCACCGCTGCTGAAGATGCTCGGGTTGAGGTAGATGAGTGCACCGCCGAAGATCAGCGTGGCAATCATCGCCGGGCCCATGATGCCGCGGTACAACTTGCGCTCCATGAGGCTGAAGCGTTCCTTGCTGACAGTGTCTTCACTTTGCGCGTGGTAGACGAACAGGCGCGGCAGGTAAAACAGGCCGGCAAACCAGCAGACCATGCTGATGATGTGAAGCGCTTTGATCCATAGATAGAGCATTTTTTAGTTATTCCCAGGTTCACGGTAGCGGGGATAGTAGAGGCTTGTGCCGCCGCGCGTCACCTTGGCGGTTGTCGCAGGGCCGCGCGGCCCCTATTATCGACGGCTTTCCAGTGGTTCGTTGAGGGCAGGTTTATGGTCAAGGTCGGTATCGTCGGCGGCACGGGTTACACCGGTGTCGAACTGCTGCGTCTGTTGGCGCAGCATCCGCAAGCAGAAGTGGTGGTCATCACTTCCCGATCCGAGGCCGGTCTGGCCGTGGCTGATCTGTACCCGAACCTGCGCGGTCATTACGACGGCCTGGCGTTCAGCGTTCCGGACACCAAAACCCTAGGCGCCTGCGACGTGGTGTTCTTCGCCACGCCGCACGGTGTGGCGCACGCTCTGGCCGGTGAGTTGCTGGCGGCGGGCACCAAAGTCATCGACCTGTCGGCGGACTTTCGTCTGGATGACGCCGATGAGTGGGCCAAGTGGTACGGCCAGCCGCACGGTGCGCCGCAATTGCTGGAAGAGGCGGTTTACGGTCTGCCGGAAGTCAATCGCGAGCAGATCAAGCAAGCGCGCCTGATCGCCGTGCCGGGTTGCTACCCGACTGCCACGCAATTGGGTTTCCTGCCGTTGCTTGAAGCAGGTCTGGCCGACACTTCGCGCCTGATCGCTGACTGCAAATCCGGCGTCAGCGGTGCCGGTCGTGGCGCGGCGGTGGGTTCTTTGTACGCCGAGACGTCGGAAAGCATGAAGGCCTACGCGGTGAAAGGTCACCGTCACCTGCCGGAAATTCGCCAGGGTCTGCGTCGCGCTTCGGGCAAGGATGTCGGCCTGACGTTCGTTCCGCACCTGACGCCGATGATTCGTGGCATCCACTCGACGCTTTACGCCACTGTGGTTGATCGTTCGGTGGATCTGCAGGCACTGTTTGAAAAGCGTTATGCCAACGAACCGTTCGTCGATGTCATGCCGGCCGGCAGTCACCCGGAAACCCGCAGCGTACGCGGCGCGAATGTCTGCCGAATCGCCGTGCACCGTCCGCAGGATGGCGACCTGGTGGTGGTGTTGTCGGTGATCGATAACCTGGTCAAAGGCGCGTCGGGCCAAGCGGTGCAGAACATGAACATCCTGTTCGGCCTCGATGAGCGTTTTGGTCTGTCCCACGCGGGTATGTTGCCTTAAGGCTTTATCGCGCTACACAAGAAGGCCCGTGATTCGGGCCTTCTTGCATTTTGGTCTGACAATTAGATCGATTGATATACCGTAACAATAGTTGACCAATTTTCTAGGAGAAGCGGATAATGCGCGTCATCACGCATTATGGCGGCGTAACGCCGGGAGATAGTTAACATGAGCGTCGAATCCTTCACCCCCACGGCTTTGCAATTCACCCACGGTGCCGCGCACAAGGTGAAGAGCCTGGTCGATGAAGAGGGGAATGATCGCTTGAAGCTGCGCGTATTTGTTACGGGCGGTGGTTGTTCAGGTTTTCAGTACGGCTTCACCTTCGATGAAGAAGTGGCCGATGACGACACCATCGTCGAGCGCGAAGGTGTCAGTCTGGTCGTTGACCCGATGAGCTTCCAATACCTGGCAGGTGCCGAGGTGGATTACCAGGAAGGTCTGGAAGGTTCGCGGTTCGTGATCAAGAATCCGAACGCCAGCACCACCTGTGGTTGCGGTTCGTCGTTCTCGATCTGATCCGCGTTACCGCAACAAAAAACGCCGCATGGCTTAAAAGCTCTGCGGCGTTTTGCTGTCCGGGATTCGCGGTGGCCAGGACTCTTTATGACCAGGATCCTTTATGAAGAGCTACGCGGGATAGATCGCGCCAAGGATGCGCAAGCCGCGCGCGCCGGTGACGCTCGGGCGGTTGGCGGCGATGCCTTCGAGGCAGCAATGCGCCAGCCAGGCAAACGCCATCGCTTCGACCCAGTCCGGATCAACGCCGTACGCGGCAGTGCTGCTGACCTTGGCGTTCGGCAACAGGCTCGTCAAACGCGCCATCAGCGCAGCGTTGTGCGCGCCGCCACCGCAGACCAGCAATTCCCGGGTGTTTGATTGGGCGCTTTGCAGTGACTCGATGATCGTCAGGGCGGTCAGTTCGAGCAGCGTTGCCTGCACGTCTTCAGCAGCGAAGGTCGGCAAGTGCGACAGATGCTGCATCAGCCACGGCAGGTTGAACACTTCGCGGCCGGTGCTCTTCGGGCCTTTGGTCACGAAGAAGGGATCGCTCAACAATTCGCTCAGCAATGTCGGCTCAACCTTGCCGCTGGCCGCCCATTGACCGTCGCGATCAAAGTTGTCGCCGCGTTGCTGGTGAATCCAGGCATCGAGCAAGACATTACCCGGGCCGCAGTCAAAACCGGCGACCGCTTTGCCCGGTTCGATCAGGCTCAAATTGCTGAAACCGCCTACGTTCAACACCGCACGATTGCCCGGCTGCTGTTCAAACAACGCTTCGTGGAAGGCTGGCACCAGCGGCGCGCCTTGGCCGCCGGCAGCGACGTCGCGGCTGCGGAAATCACTGACAACGGTAATGCCGGTCAGCTCGGTGAGCAGCGCGGGATTGCCGATTTGCACGGTAAAACCGCGCGCCGGTTCGTGGCGAATGGTCTGGCCGTGGCTGCCAATCGCGCGAATGTCTGCAGGTTTCAGGTGTTGTTGGTCGAGGAGGGCGTGAATGCCTTGCGCTGCCAGTGTCACCCAGTTCTGCTGGGCGATGGCGGAGCGGGCAATCTCGTCCGGGCCGCTGGCGCACAAGCCAAGCAGCTCGGCGCGCAGGGTCTCAGGCATGGGGATGTAGTGCGTGGCGATCAGCTTGATCGCCGAGGTCTGCTCGATCAGCGCAATGTCCAGGCCATCAAGGCTGGTCCCGGACATCACACCTATATAGAGCGCCATGGCTTAGCGTTTGCTCGAGGCCAGCATGGTGGCCTTCTCTTGGTCCATCCGCGCCATCAATGGCTGACTTTGCGCGAGGAAACGTGAGCGCTCGCCTTTGGCAATCGGATCAGCCATCGGCAGCTTCTGGCCGAGAGGGTCGACGTGGACGCCATTGACCTGGAACTCGTAATGCAAGTGCGGGCCGGTCGACAGGCCAGTGGTGCCGATATAACCAATCACCTGACCCTGCTTGACGGAGCCGCCAGTCTTCACGTTTTTCGCGAAGCCTTGCATGTGACCGTACAGCGTGCGGTAGGTGTTGCCGTGCTGAATGATGATGGTGTTGCCATAACCGCCGCGACGGCCCGCCAACAACACTTTGCCGTCACCGGTTGCCTTGATTGGCGTACCGCGCGGCGCCGCGTAATCGACGCCTTTGTGCGCGCGGATCTTGTTCAGGATCGGGTGTTTGCGGCCCATGGAGAACTTCGAGCTGATGCGCGCGAAGTCTACCGGCGTGCGGATGAACGCCTTGCGCATGCTGTTGCCGTCAGCGGTGTAGTAGGCGCTGTTGCCTTGTTTGTTGGTGTAACGCACGGCGGTGTAGGTTTTGCCGCGGTTGGTGAAGCGCGCGGAGAGGATCGGGCCATTGCCGACGGCCTTGCCGTTGACGACTTTCTGTTCGTAGATCACGTCGAACTCGTCACCCTGGCGAATATCCTGAGCGAAGTCGACGTCGTAGCCAAATACGCTGGCCATGTCCATGGTCAGGCTGTGCGACAGGCCGGCGCGTGCAGCCGATTGCGACAGCGAACTGTTGATCACGCCATGTACATAAGCAGAGCGCACGGTCGGTTTGGCAGTGATGCGGTTGAATGCATAACCCTTGTCATTCTTCGACAGGGTGATGGTTTCGAGGTCGCTGACCTTGCTGTGCAGGCTGGTCAACTGGCCTTCCGGGCTCAGTTCGAATTCGAGTTTCTGGCCGCGCTTGAGCTGGCTGAACTGTTTGGCCTGCTTGTCGCTGGCCAATACTTCATGGACGAAAGCGGCTGGCAGGCCGACTTTTTCGAACAGCGTGGACAGGGTGTCACCTTTGCCGACAATCACTTCTTTGTGGTTGGGCGCTTTCGGCGGCTCGACCACTGGCGCGGGGGCGGCTTGAGCCGTGGCGGTAGGGTCTTCGGCGCTTTCTTCGATCTGCGCGAAAGGTGAAGCTTCCGGCTCATTTGTGGCTTGGACGGCTTCAGCGGCGTCTTGGTCTTGTGTCAGTTGTTCAGCAGGACTTTCCAGTTCAAGACTGAGCGTTGTCTTTTTGGCTTCAACATCACTGGAAGGGAATACCAGAAGAGCCAAGCTAAGAAGGGCGGCGATACCACTTGCGGCGAGCAGGTGGGTCTTCGGGTAAAGCGGCGGCGCTTTAGACGGTTTTGTGGTCATAGGTAATTTTTGACTTTGAAAAGATGAATTGGAAAAGATGAATGACATGATGAAGATGAAATAACTGTATAAAATATAACCAAATCATCCCTGAAGCAAGTCCGCGGACACTCTGCCGGCGGATTGGCGTCATTGCGCCGGCCAAACTTTGTATTTGACCCGTGATCTTGTATGGTTGGTTCCCTTTGAATTCGAGCCTTGCGGGTCTGTTATGAAGTCGGTTGAAGAGCAGCTAGCGCTGATCAAACGTGGTGCAGAAGAACTGTTGGTCGAGTCCGAGCTGATCGAGAAGCTCAAGCGCGGCCAGCCGCTGCGTATCAAGGCTGGCTTCGATCCGACGGCGCCGGATTTGCACCTCGGGCACACGGTGCTTATTAATAAGCTGCGTCAGTTCCAGGAGCTGGGCCATCAGGTCATCTTCCTTATAGGTGACTTCACCGGCATGATCGGTGATCCGAGCGGCAAGAGCGCTACTCGTCCTCCGTTGACGCGTGAGCAGGTTCTCGAGAATGCCGAGACCTACAAGACTCAAGTGTTCAAGATTCTCGATCCGGCGAAAACCGAAGTGGCATTCAACTCCACCTGGATGGATCAGATGGGGCCGGCTGACTTCATTCGCCTGACTTCGCAATACACCGTGGCTCGCATGCTCGAGCGCGATGATTTCGACAAGCGCTACACCACCAATCAACCGATCGCCATTCACGAGTTCCTCTATCCGCTGGTTCAGGGTTATGACTCGGTAGCTTTGCGCGCGGATGTCGAGTTGGGCGGTACCGACCAGAAGTTCAACCTGCTTATGGGGCGTGAGCTGCAGCGTGGTTATGGTCAGGAGCCGCAGTGCATTCTGACCATGCCGTTGCTTGAAGGTCTGGATGGCGTGAAGAAGATGTCCAAGTCGTTGGGCAACTACGTCGGTATCCAGGAAGCGCCAGGCGTTATGTACAGCAAGCTGGTTTCGATTCCGGATGCGCTGATGTGGCGCTACTTCGAATTGCTCAGCTTCCGGTCCATGGATGAGATCAACGCGTTCCGTGCTGACGTCGAGGCCGGTGCGAATCCGCGGGACATCAAGATCAAGCTGGCTGAAGAGATCGTTGCGCGTTTCCACGGTGAAGAGGCTGCGGCCAATGCACACCGCGCTGCAGGTAACCGAATGAAGGAAGGTGAGCTGCCGGACGATCTGCCGGAAATCGAGCTGACTGCTGCTGAGGATATGCCGATCGCAGCTGTCCTTAATAAAGCAGGCTTGGTGAAGAACTCGGCAGTGGCGCGTGACCTGCTCAATTCTGGCGGTGTGCGTATAGATGGTGAGGTTGTCGATCGCACCTTTATATACGTACTCGGCGCGACTCATGTTTGCCAGGCCGGAAAGAAGGCATTTGCGCGTATTACGCTCAAATCCGAATAAACCTGAAATCAGCGCTTGACGGCAGAATCTGGAAGTCTATAATTCGCCCCACTTCCGGCGCAGTCGAAACGGAAAACTCCTTGGTAAACAATGAGTTACGCAGGTTTCGGCAGTGAGTTGCTTCAGTTCATCGAAGCGCGAAAGGGGGTTGAAAAAGAGGAGTTGACAGCAGCGAGTAACGCTGTAGAATTCGCCTCCCGCTAACGAGAGATCGAAAGCGCAAGTGGTTGAAGTTGTTGAAGAAATCTTCGAAAACTTCTGAAAATAACCACTTGACAGCAACTGGCGCTGCTGTAGAATGCGCGCCTCGGTTGAGACGAAAGATCTTAACCAACCGCTCTTTAACAACTGAAT